>NZ_LWGH01000543.1:0-16417 GCF_001635395.1 Sulfitobacter sp. HI0129
GCTGATCGTGCCTGCGGTGGTGGTGCCGATCCTTACGCTGGGCCGCAGGTTGCGGGTCATCAGCCGCGAAAATCAGGACTGGATCGCGGCCAGTTCGGGCAATGCCTCCGAAAGCCTCGGCGCAGTGCAGACCGTGCAGGCCTTCACCCAGGAAGCCCCCAGCCGGGCGCGTTTCGCCCAGATGACCGAAAGCTCCTATGAGGCGGCGCGGCGGCGGATCCGCACCCGGGCGACGATGACCGTTATTGTCATCTTCCTCGTTTTTTCGGGCGTTGTCGGTGTGCTCTGGATCGGCGCGCGGGACGTTCGGGCAGGCGGGATGACAGCGGGCGCGCTCGTGCAATTCGTGATCTATGCCGTCATGGTCGCCGGTTCGGTCGCCGCCCTGTCTGAAATCTGGGGCGAATTGCAGCGCGCCGCCGGTGCGACCGAACGGCTGGTCGATCTGCTGCAATCGAAGGACAGCGTGCGCGACCCGGAAAATCCAAAGGCGCCGCCCGAAACAGTGACCGGGCGCATCGCCTTTGAGGATGTGCATTTCGCCTACCCCTCCCGCGCGGAGACGGCGGCGCTGGATGGCGTGAACCTCGTCATCGAACCGGGGGAGACGGTCGCCTTTGTCGGGCCTTCGGGCGCGGGGAAGACCACGATCATCCAGCTCATCCTGCGGTTCTACGACCCGGGCCGCGGGCGCATCACGCTCGATGGGATGGACCTGCGGGATATGCGCCGCGACGTGCTGCGCCGGTATATCGCCCTTGTCCCGCAGGACCCGGTGATCTTCGCCGCCTCCGCCCGGGACAACATCCGTTTCGGGCGCCCCGACGCGACGGAGGAGGAGATCCTTGCAGCGGCGCGCGCCGCCGCCGCCGACAGTTTCATTAGCGCGTTGCCCGAAGGGTATGACAGCTATCTGGGCGAACGGGGTGTCATGCTCTCAGGCGGGCAGAAGCAGCGCATCGCCATCGCGCGTGCGATCCTGCGCGACGCGCCTGTCCTGCTGCTCGACGAAGCGACCAGCGCACTCGACGCCGAAAGCGAACGGGCCGTTCAGGGCGCGGTGGAGAAGCTTGCCACCGGGCGCACGACGCTGATCGTGGCGCACCGGCTGGCGACGGTGAAAAAGGCCGACCGCATCGTGGTGTTGGAGGAAGGCCGCATCGTTGCCTTGGGCACCCACGATTCGCTCGTCGCGCGTGACGGGCTTTATGCGCGGCTCGCGCGGCTCCAGTTCACCGACGGTATCGCGGCGGAATAGCCGCCCCGGGGCGGGGGACGCGCCCGGTTCGGCAGTGATCCGGCATTCAACCGCAAATAGGTGGGTGCTGCCGTTGCGTCAGCCGGTGTGACGCCGCGTTGAGAGCTATGGCCAAGGTTGCGAAATGCGTGTTTTCGCCGCATCCTCCGGCGCGAGGGATACAAGGACCGGAAAACCGGTCATCAGGGAGGAACCACCATGACATTTGCCGGAATCGAAGACCGTAATGCAATCGAAGCAGAGATGCCGTGGGAAGAGCGTGACGTTCCCAAGACGCTCTACGCCCTGCTGAGCAATACCGCGCAGAAATTCCCCAAGCACGACGCCATCAGCTACCAGATTTTTTCCGGCCCCAAGGACAAGGCCGAAACGCTGAGCTGGAGCGAGTTGCACGCCAAGACGACGCAGGCCGCGAACCTGTTCCGCTCCCTCGGTGTGGGGCCGACGGATGTGGTGGCCTATGTGCTGCCCAACTGCAACGAAACCGTGATCACGCTTCTGGGCGGTGCCGTGGCCGGGATCGCGAACCCGATCAACCCGCTGCTGGAGCCGGAGCAGATCGGCTCCATCCTGCGCGAAACCAACGCCAAGGTGGTCGTGACCCTGCGGCCTTTCCCGAAGACGGATGTTGCCGAAAAGACCGCCGAAGCGGTGAAGCTCGCCCCCAATGTCCAGACCGTGCTGGAGGTTGACCTCGTACGGTATCTGACGCCGCCGAAATCGTGGATCGTGCCGTTGATCCGGCCCAAGAACCCGGTCGAGAACAAGGCGACCTACAAGAACTTCAACACCGAGGTCGCCAAGCAATCCACCACGCTCGGCTTCGAGGATGTACAGGAGGACCGCGTCGCCTGCTATTTCCACACCGGCGGCACCACGGGCATGCCCAAGGTTGCGCAGCACCGGTATTCGGGCCTCATCTACAATGGCTGGCTGGGGCACCGGCTGCTCTATACCGAAGAGGACAACATCATCTGTCCGCTTCCGCTGTTCCACGTCTTCGCCTGTCACGTGATCCTGATGGCGGCCATCACCTCGGGCGCGCATGTCGTCTTTCCGACGCCGCAGGGCTATCGCGGGGAAGGGGTGTTCGACAACTTCTGGAAGCTCGTGGAACGCTGGAAGATCACCTTTATCATCACCGTGCCCACCGCGATCTCTGCCAAGATGCAGCGGCCCATCGATGCGGACGTCAGCACGGTCAAGACCGCGTTTTCCGGCTCCGCCCCGCTACCGCTTGAACTCTTCCGCCGGTTCGAAAAGGCCACGGGTGTCACGCTCGTTGAAGGTTACGGCCTGACGGAGGCGACCTGCCTCGTGTCCTGCAACCCGACAGACGGGCTCAAGAAGGTGGGCAGCATCGGCATCACCTTCCCTTATACCGATGTGCGCATCATCAAGGGAACGAACGACGGACCCGTCGATGCCGAGGTCGACGAGATCGGGGAGATCTGTATTTCCAACCCCGGCGTCTATGCAGGCAACACCTATACGGAGGCCGACAAGAACAAGGACCTGTTCTATCACGGCAAATACCTGCGGACGGGTGATCTTGGCCGGGTGGACGAGGATGGCTACCTCTGGATCACGGGGCGCGCGAAGGACCTGATCATTCGCGGTGGCCACAACATCGACCCCGCCGAGATTGAGGAGGCGCTGCTGGGGCATGAAGCCGTGGCATTCGCCGGCGCCATCGGCCAGCCCGATCTGCATGCGGGCGAGGTGCCCTGCGCCTATGTCGAACTGGTCGAGGGCGGCGATGTCTCCGAAGAGGAACTGATGGCCTTCTGCAAGGAAAAGGTGCACGAACGTGCCGCCCAGCCCAAGCATATGACCATCATGAAGGAACTGCCGAAGACGGCGGTGGGAAAGATCTTCAAGCCCGACCTGCGCAAGGATGCGATCACCCGCGTCTATGACGAGGCGCTGGCAAAGGCGAACTGCGACGCGCGCGTCGACCACGTCGAAGACGACAAGAAGCGCGGCCTCGTGGCGAAGATCAAGATGAAGGGCGCGTCCGAAGCCGACGTGGGCAAGGTTCTGGACGGCTACATCGGCAAGTGGGAGCCTGCGTGACGCCTAAGGCAGATTACGGGGTCCTGCTGGACGCCGAGATACAGGATTACATCGCGCGGTCGGAAAGCCATTATCCGCCCGACGCGGTGTCACTGACCATAGAAGAGCAGCGCGCGGTCTATGACCGGATGTGCGCTGCCTTCTACCGGGGGCGTCCCGAAGGAGTTCACGTCAGTGATGCGCCCTTCGGCGGTGTGCCCTGTCGGCGGTATGAGCCGTCTGCCCCTGCCACACCCTTGTCGACTGTCGTCTATTACCACGGGGGCGGTTTTGTCGTGGGCGGGTTGGACAGCCACGATGATGTCTGTGCCGAAATCTGCGCCGAAACCGGATTCCGCGTCGTCTCGGTGGATTACCGCCTCGCACCGGAGACTGTCTTTCCCGGTTGTTTTGAGGACGCCTGGGCCGCCTTTTCCGCCGTGGCAGAGGGGTATGACGGCCCGCTCTTACTGGTGGGGGACAGTGCGGGGGGCAACCTCGCCGCCGCCGTCGCTCATTACGCGCGGGGCAGGATCGCGCGGGACCGGATCGTGGGGCAGGTGCTGATCTATCCCGGGCTTGGTGGCGACCCGACGCAGGGCAGCTATATCATCCACGCCGAGGCACCACAGCTTACGGTCGCGGATATGGCGTTCTACCAGCGCCTGCGCTGCGGCGGCAACGCGCCACCCGCGGAGGACCCCCGGTATGCCCCGCTGCATGACGCGGATTTCAGCGGTCTGCCCCCCAGCGTGATCGTCAGCGCGGAATGCGATCCGCTGTCGAGCGACGGAGAAGCCTACCGTAACGCGATTCAGGCCGCCGGGGGCCGGGCCCTCTGGATCGAGGAGCCGGGGCTTGTCCATGGCTACCTGCGGGCGCGCGCCGTCTCCGCCAAGGCGGGGGAGAGCTTTGCGCGTATCACCCGGGCCATTGCCGCCCTCGGGCGGGGCGACTGGCCGGGCTAGACCTGCGATCAGCGCAGAAAGGGCTTCGCCTTCATCGTATCCGCAATCGGTGCTCCCATCAGGGACAGCATCGTGGGCGCCAGTTGCAACTGGTCGATCACCGTATCCTCGGACGGGCCTTCGGCATTCCCGAAATAATAAAGCGCCGCTTCCTGTTGGAGCGGCCCGCGCCCGCCGTGATGGCCGCGTTCGTCCTGCCCGTGATCGGCCGTGACGATGATATCGTATCCTGCCGCGCGCCATTTCGGGATGAAGGGGGCCAGCATCTCGTCCATCACCGCGCAGGAGTGATCCATTTCCTGACAGTCGTGGAAGAACCTGTGGCCCATGCTGTCCAGCGTGCAGGTGTGCAGCATGCCGTAATCCAGCCCGAACCGCAGGCACAGGTTGGTGAGCGAGGCGAAAAGGTCCACGTCCGACGGGGTCATCTGGTTCGTATGACCATAGCCCGTCATGGTGTGAAAGCGGCCATGGTTGATGGTGTCGCTGTCCGGCTCGTCATATTCGACATCGCGCACGTAGTCGAAGGGGTGGCGATTGAAGAATTCGGACCAGAATGAATGCGCCACCGCCCCCGTCACGCCGCCTGCCGCGCGCACCTGCGCAAAGACGTCCTTTTGCTTTAGCCGAAAGACATTGCCGTTACCGGTGCAACCATGTTCCTGCGGCGCGACGCCGGTATGGATCGAGGCGTAGCAGGAGGCCGAGATGGAAGGCAGCACCGCGCGCATCTTCCAAACGCGGGCATCGCCGCTGTCCACCCAGCCCTCGAGGTTGCCGAAGAGCCGCCGCCAGTTGCGATAGGGCACCCCGTCGAGAATGATGAGCAGGAGTTTCTTTTTCATCGGTGATCCTCGTCCCTTGTTGTTGATGCAGGCCTATCACGCGGCAGGCCAAAGGTCAGCGGCAAAGGTGACACGCCCCTTGGCGTTTCGGCAGAAGCGGGTGGTCACGCGGCGGGCAAAGGCTATGCTCTGGGCAGAAAGGGCGCGTCGCCCGCGGGAGACACCCTTTGCACCTGTTGAGAGAGCTCTATCAAGACGACACGCACCGCGCGCATGTCTTCCGATACGGGCTTCTCGCCTTCGATATCGTGACGATCCTTTTCGTCATCGCCACCTCCTTCGTGGAGCCCGCCCGCTGGATCGAGGTGGTGGATGTGGTTTTCGGCCTCGTGATCCTCACGGATTTCCTGATCCGGCTCGGGTTGGCACGGTTCCACCACCGGGTTTTTCTGCGGGTATCCACCTGGGCTGACATTGCGGCGATCCTGTCCTTCCTTGCCCCCATCGCGGGGGAGGGGCTGGGCTTTTTGCGTATTCTGCGCACGCTGCGATTGCTGCACACCTATCAGCTTCTGGGTCGACTGCGGCAGGATTTCCACTATTTCCGCGCGAACGAAGAAGCGATCCTTGCCGCGATAAACCTGGCCGTCTTCCTCTTTATCATGACGGGGCTGATCTATGCCACGCAGGTGGGAATCAACCCCGAAATTCGCACTTATGCCGACGCGCTCTATTTCACCGTCACCACGCTGACGACGACCGGTTTCGGCGACATCACGCTGGGCGGTCAGTGGGGGCGGTTGCTTGCGGTCGTGGTGATGATCTTCGGTGTCACGCTGTTCGTGCGGCTGCTGCAGGTGCTGTTCCGCCCGGCAAAGGTGCGCCACGAATGCCCCGAATGCGGGCTGATGCTGCATGATCCGGATGCGGTTCATTGCAAACACTGCGGCGAGACGCTGCATATCCAGACCGAAGGCACGCTCTGACCCCAGGGGTCCGGGGGCAGGGGGCACGCCGGCCTAGTGGCCGGCGCTTTCCATGCGGCGATGTTCGAGCGTTTCTTCCAGCCAGCCCAGCTTCATTTCCGGCACCGAACTGAGCAGCAGATCGGTGTAGTCGTCGAAGGGGGGCGACAGGACTTCGGATTTTGTCCCGTAGCGGACAACCTGACCCTGATACATCACGGCGATACTGTCGGCGATGGCCTTCACCGTCGCAAGGTCATGGGTGATGAACAGATAGGCGACATCCTCGATCTTCTGCAGGTTGAGCAGGAGTTTGAGGATCCCGTCCGCGACCAGAGGATCGAGCGCGCTCGTGACTTCATCGCAGATGATCAGCTTCGGCTTTGCCGCCAGCGCCCGGGCGATACAGACGCGCTGTTTCTGCCCGCCCGAAAGCTCCGCCGGATACCGGTCCTGAAAGCCGGTGCCGAGCTCGATTTCATCCAGCAGTTCCTGAATGCGGCGCTGCTTTTCCTTGCCCTTGAGGCCAAAGTAGAATTCCAGCGGGCGCCCGATGATCGTGCCAACGGTCTGGCGCGGGTTCATCGCGGTATCGGCCATCTGGTAGATCATCTGTAATTCGCGCAGGTCTTCGTAGCTGCGCGACTTCAGATCCTGTGAAAGGCTGCGACCGTCGAAGGTGATTTGACCCTTGGAAGGGGGCAAAAGGCCGGTGATGACCCGGGCGAGCGTAGACTTACCCGAGCCGGATTCACCCACGACAGCCAAGGTCTGGCCCGGGTGAAGCTCCACGTTCACGTTCTTCAGTACGTCGAAGTCCGTGCCCCGGTAGCGCGCGGTCACATTCTCCACCCGCAGCAGGGGATTGTCCGTCGGCTGCTTTTCCTCGTGCCGGATGGACCGGACCGAAACGAGCGCCTGCGTGTATTCTTCCCGCGGGTTGTTGATGATCTGATCCGTGGTGCCGTATTCGACCATCTCGCCCATCTTCAGCACCATGATATGATCGCTCACCTGCGCCACCACGGCGAGGTCATGGGTGATGTAGAGCGCGGCCACGCCGGTGGCATGGATCGCTTCCTTGATCGCGGCCAGCACGTCGATCTGGGTGGTGACGTCCAGCGCTGTGGTCGGTTCGTCGAAAACCACGAGGTCGGGTTCCGGACAAAGAGCCAGTGCCGTCATGCAACGCTGCAACTGTCCGCCCGATACCTGGTGCGGATACCGGCTTCCGATGTTTTCGGGGTCGGGCAGGCCCAGTTTGCGGAAAAGCTCAACCGCACGTGCCTCTGCCTCCTTTTTCGAAAACTTCTTCTGAAGGATCGCAGCTTCGGTCACCTGCTCCATGATCTTCTTGGCAGGGTTGAACGACGCGGCGGCGGATTGCGAGACATAAGTCACCTCGCCGCCCCGGAGCCTGCGCACATCGCGCATCCGCGATTTCAGTATGTCGCGCCCGTTGACCCAGACCTCACCGCCGGTCAGTTCCACACCGCCCCGCCCATAGGCCATGGTGGCAAGGCCGATTGTGGATTTGCCGGCGCCGGATTCGCCGATCAGCCCCAGCACCTTGCCGCCTTCGAGTTCGAAATCGACACCATGGACGATCTCGATCTCCTTGGGTTTTTCACCCGGCGGATAAACCGTCGCGCCGATCTTCAGGTTGCGGACCTTGAGAAGCTTGTCGCTCATCCCCGGCCTCCTTTCAGCGAGGTGGTACGGTTCAAGATCCAGTCGGCCACGAGGTTGATGGAAATGCAGAGCGTGGCGATGGCGAAGGCCGGATAGAGGGCTGCGGCGATGCCGTAATTGATGCCCTCCTTGTTCTCCTTCACGATGCCGCCCCAATCAGCCTGCGGCGGCTGCACACCCAGCCCGAGGAAGGACAGGGTGGAGATGAACAGCACCATGAAGATGAAGCGCAGCCCCATTTCAGCCACCAGCGGCGACAGCGCGTTTGGCAGGATCTCGCGGAAGATGACCCAGACGACCTTCTCGCCCCGCAGGCGCGCGGCCTCGACATAGTCCATCACCGTGATGTCCACGGCCACCGCCCGGGCAAGGCGGTAGACACGGGTGCTGTCGAGAAGGCCCATGAGGACGATCAGGATGGTCACCGTTGTCGGCATGACCGAAAGCACCACAAGCGCGAAGATCAGTGACGGGATCGACATGATGAGATCGACGAACCGGCTCATCGCTTGGTCCACCCAGCCGCCGGAAACGGCTGCGAAGAAACCCAGCACGGACCCGGTCACGAAGCTGAGGATCGTTGCCATCGTGGCGATGAAGATCGTCGTCTGACCGCCGTAGATCATTCGGGTCAGCAGGTCGCGCCCGATGTTGTCCGTCCCCAGGATGAACTGGTCGGAGGCCGGTTCCCACACGTCGCCCACGACTTCGGACATGCCGTAGGGCGCGATGAGCGGGGCGAAGATCGCCATGAGGAAATAGAGGCCGGTGAAGAACAGGCCGATGATCGCGGAAATGGGCATGTTCTTCATTTCGGGTGCCTCAACCGCGGGTTGGCAAGGATGGACACGATGTCCGCGACAAGGTTCAGCCCGATGTAGACGGCGGCGAAGATCAGGCCGCATGCCTGCACGACAGGCACATCGCGCTTGGACACGTGGTCGACAAGGTACTGACCCATGCCGGGATAGGCAAAGACCACCTCAATGACGACGACGCCGACGACAAGATAGGCGAGGTTCAGCATGACCACGTTCACGATCGGCGCGATCGCATTCGGGAAGGCATGTTTGCGGATGATCTTGAGCATCCCCATGCCTTTCAGCTCGGCCGTTTCGATATAGGCGGATTGCATCACGTTGAGGATGGCCGCACGGGTCATGCGCATCATATGCGCCAGAACCACGAGCGTCAGGACCATGACGGGGATCGCGATGGCATTAAGCTTTTCGCCCAAGGTCATCGTGTCATAAATGATCGAAACCGACGAGAACCAGCCAAGCTGGATCGAAATCCAGTAGATCAGAATATAGCCGATCATGAATTCGGGGATCGAAATCGTGGTGAGCGTGACAGCTGAAATCAGCTTGTCCGGCCAGCGATCCTTGTAGCGGACCGCAAGCAGCCCCAGAAAAATCGCCAGCGGAACCGAGATGGCAGCCGCCCAGAATGCAAGAAACAGGGTATTGCCCAAACGGAAGCTCACGCTTTCACCGATATCCCGGCCGTTCGAGAGGGCAGTACCCAGATCACCAGTGAGAAATCCGCCGAGCCAGTTAAAGTACCGCGTGATAGGCGGATCGTTCAGCCCTAGTTCCGCGCGCAGGTTGGCAAGGCTTTCAGGGGTCGCAGATTGCCCCAGAATCTGTTGAGCGACATCGCCGGGCAGCATCATTGTGCCCCCGAATATCAGGATAGATGCCGCAAAAAGGAGCATCAAGCCCAGCGCAAGGCGCTGGGCTATCAGTTTTATAATAGGGTGCATGACCAACAATCTGCCCTTAGGCGTCCTTTAACCAGCACTTGATGTGGGACATGTTGTTCATGACGGGGCCGTTCGGATCGTTGTTCCAGCCACCGATATCGTCCGAGACACCTGCAACGAAGTCGTTGAACATCGGAAGGATGACACCGCCTTCTTCGCGCAGCATCCGGCCCATCTGGGAATAGATTTCCTTGCGCTTGACCGCGTCCAGTTCCGCCTTCGCCGCATTAAGCATCTTGTCGAACTCGGGGCGCTTCCAGCGGGTGTCGTTCCAGTCTGCCGTGGACAGATAGGCCGTAGTGTACATCTGATCCTGTACCGGACGGCCACCCCAGTAAGAGGCGCAGAAGGGCTGCACGTTCCAGACTTCGGACCAGTAGCCATCGTTTGGCTCCCGCTTGATTTCCAGCGGGATGCCCGCGGCCTTGGCGGTTTCTTGGAACAGAGCCGCAGCATCGACCGCTCCCGGGAAGGCGCCATCGGCGACGCGCAGAATGATCGGGCTGCCATCGTGTCCGGACTTCTCGTAATGCTCCCGTGCTTTCTCGATGGAATGCTCGCGCTGCGGGATCGAATCGTCGAACAGCGGGTAGGATGCGTTGATCGGGAAGTCGTTGCCGACAGAGCCGTAGCCGCGCAGAATCTTGTCGACCATCTCTTCGCGGTTGATGGCATACTTCAGGGCCAGCATAACGTCGTTGTTGCTGAATGGCTCTGTATCGACATGGGCGATAAAGACATAGTGGCCACGACCCGCAACGGATTCAACCCGCAAGCCGGGTGCACGGTCCAGAAGGCTTGCAACCTTGGGGTCGATACGGTTGATGATATGAACCTGCCCGGACTGAAGTGCCGCCGTCCGTGCGGTCGCATCGTTCAGAACCAGCTGCTCGATCTCATCGGCAAAGCCGCGGTTCTCTGCATCCCAGTAATCTTCGCGACGCTTGTACGCGTGACGCACACCGGGTTCGTCGATCTCGAGCGTATAGGGGCCTGTGCCGATCGCGGCTGCAGGATCATCCATCCCACCGTTTGGCTGGATCATCAGGTGATAGTCGGCCATCAGATAGGGCAGGTCGGCATTGGCTGTCTCAAGCTCGACAATGAAGTTGTCGCCATCGACCTTCATGTCGGCGATGCCCTTCATGATACCAAGTGCGCCGGACTGGCTTTCTTCGTTGGAGTGGCGCTGCATGGTCTTCAGCACGTCGTCCGGGGTCATGTCCTTGCCGTTGGAGAAGGGAATGCCCTTACGGATCTTGAAGACCCAGGTCTTGGCGTCGGCGGATGCTTCGACGCTTTCGGCCATCCGGTTCTCGATAAGGCCTTCTGAATCGACTTCAACCAGAAGCTCACCCCAGGAACGAATGTTGTTCAGCGGCGCTTCAGATGCGACCAGTGCCGGATCCTGCGTGTTGGTGCTTTCCCCACCGGAGGAACCGATGCGCATCATGCCGCCGCGCTTGGGCATCGCATGGGCATCGGCGCGCGCGCTTTCGGCAAGCATGGAGTTCGCCACGGCGGCGGTGACGCCGAGAGCCGCGGCGCGGCCCACGAATTCGCGGCGGGTCATTTTGCCCTTCGCCACTTCACCGGTCAGATGTTTCAGTTGATCATTCATGTAGATGTCTCCCGTTAGACTGGCCCGTCGTTGCGCGCCGTTTTATTGATTTATGAGTCAAGTTTGCTCATTTTCAAACCTGTCGCAAGGGTAAATACCGTCCTGCGTGTGACGCGTTCGTTACATAAATTGTCGCTCAATGCTATCGGTAACGTCACGCTCGTAAATCAATTCATCGTTTTCATAGGCTTCGATCCGCGCGGTCAGGTGGAAGAACGCAGCGTCACAGGTCATCGCACAGCGCGTTTCGGTGCGCAGGCGCAGGCCCTCGCGCTCCAGCTCGTCCGTCCAATGGCAGGCCCCGCTGGCCGATAGCGGATCGTCCGGCAGGATGGTCCAGCGTTCCCGGGCGACAGAGCCGGACACGATGCCATGCTCCCGGTCACGGACCTTGCCGAAATCATCCTCGATCACCAGCGTGACCGCGTCGCTGGTCAGGTCACGCTCCTGCCGGCGCAGATGCGCTTCGGGGCGCAGCTCCTCCGGCTCCCACGGAGCAGCCGCGGCGGGGGGTGGAAAGACATATTCGTCCTGTTGGCCCGATGGGCGCTGCGGAAGGTCGATGTGACCCCCCGAAAGCGTGAGCGTGGCAGCCTCCGGCGCGGGCCAGATCAGCGGCCAATACGCGGTGGAAACGGCAACCCGGAGCCGGTGCCCCTCGGGAATGCGGTAGCCGATGTGATCGAGGTCGAGCGTGATCTCCTCCTCCGCGCCCGGCGTCATGGCCTGCGGGTCGGAGGCGGAGCGGCGGTGCGACAGGTTCAATACCCCGTAGGTGATGCGGGTCGATGCCCCGTCGGGGTGCAGATGGTTCAGCCGCACGGCGATCTGTGCCTGTGGCCGGTCGCTTGCCAGTCGCAGGGTGATGCGGGGCGCGCCAAGGATATCCATGTCCGACGCGAGCGGCGCGCTGTCGAAACAGGATGACAGCGCGTCATCCACCCGTTGGTCGCCCGGCTGTTCAGGGCCGAGCCAGATGGCGCAATATTCCCCGGCAGCGCTTCCACAGTCGGCAGGGGAATGGACGTGCCGGTCCAGCCCGCCCGCCTCCGTTGCCAAGCCCCCATCCGTCAGATGCAACCGCGCGCTTTCCAGATGGGCCGTGGCGCCTTCCGCCTCGGTGACCCAGCGGCCCGGGCGTTCCGCGTACCATGTGGCCGGGCGCACACCGTCCATCAGGTAGGCGCGATAATCGGGGTCCGCCTCCACGCCGGTGTCCATGTCCTTCAGCCAGTGGTCCCACCAGCGCAAGGCTTCCTGCAGGAAACCGATACGGGGTTCGGGCACGGCGAAATGGGGATATTTATGCACCCATGGCCCCACGATCCCCTTGGCGCCCGGCAGCGCCTCTACGATCTGCGGCACCGTGTTCTTGTAGGCGTCGCCCCAGCCACCCACTGCCAGCACCTTGGCCTTGATGCTGCTGTAATCCTCGATCACCGAACCATGCCGCCAATAGGCATCGCGTGTCTGATGGCGCAGCCAGACCGAGGGCAGGAAAGGTTCGTTCTTCAGCCGCTCCAGCCACATCTGCCGCCAGTTCTCCTGCAGGGCCGGGTCCGGCGCACGCGACGAATAGGACCACATGGTCGCCCCCCAGCCGAGGTTTTCATTCAGCAGGCAGCCCCCCTTGTAGTGGATGTCATCGGCAAAGCGGTCCACGGTGGAGCAGAGCGTGATCACCGCCTTCAGCGGCTCCGGCCCCAGTGCAGCCACCTGCAACCCATTGAAGCCACCCCAGCTGATGCCCATCATCCCCAAGCGCCCGTTGCACCACGGCTGGGCCGCGAGCCAGTCGATCACCTCCACGGCGTCGGAAAGCTCCTGCGGGGTGTATTCATCCTCCATCAGCCCTTCGCTGTCGCCGTTGCCGCGAATATCGACGCGGATGCAGGCATAACCACGCTCCGCGAAATAGGGATGGGTCAGCGCATCCCGCGCCACGGTGCCGTCCCGCTTGCGATAGGGCAGGTATTCAAGGATCGCGGGCACCGGATCATCGCCCGCATCTTCGGGCATCCAGACGCGGGCGGAGAGGCGGCAGCCGTCGGACAGGGTGATGCCCATGTCCGGTTCCTCCACGAGTGCACGGGTGGTGTTGGGTCTGTCGGTCATGGCGCGACCCTGCGGCCGGGTACGTGGGCTGTCAACAGGCTGTCGCCTCCCTTTCTCATGATCGGAAATACTTCGGGGAGCGCGAGGGGCCGGCCCCTCGTATGCGGACATTTCGGCGGGCCGCGGGATCCCGGTTCAGGGCGCTTGCGTGTCCAGCCAGATGGTGACCGGCCCGTCGTTGACCAGTTCCACCGCCATATCGGCGCCGAACCGGCCCGTCTCCACCCGCTCATGCCGGGATCGCAGGTCGGCGACGAAGGCGTCGTAAAGCTGCTCCGCCAGATCGGGGGGTGCGGCGCGGGAAAATCCCGGCCGGGTGCCCCGCGCCGTATCGGCGGCGAGCGTGAACTGGCTGACCACCAGCAGCGCGCCGCCCGCGTCCGCCGTGTTCAGGTTCATCCGCCCCTCCGCATCGCGGAAGAGGCGCAGCTTCAGGATTTTTTCGGCCAGTTTCCGGCCCGTCTCCGCATCGTCGCCGGGCATGGCGCAGACGAATACGAGCAGCCCGCCCTCGATCTCGCCGGTCGTTTCTTCCCCGACCCGGACGCGCGCGCGGGACACCCGTTGCAGCAGCGCCCGCATCAGGACACCCAGTCGATGATGTCCGGCGCCTCGGCCCGTTCGGTGCGGAAAGCATTGGCCGGGGCGTTTTCGTCGGCATAGCCGAAGGAGATCGCGCAAAGCACGAGCCGGTCCTCCGCAATGCCCAGCAGGTCCCGCACCAGCGGTGCATAGGCCGCGATGGCCGCCTGCGGGATTGTCGCGACACCCAGCGCCGTGGCGGCGAGTGTGAAGGCCGCGACGAAGCCGCCGCAGTCCATCGCGCCATAGGGGCCAAGTTCCCGGGGCGACGTCACGATCGCGACATGCGGCGCATCGAAAAGCGCGTAGTTGCGCAACATCTGCGCGCGCCGTCCCGCGCGGTCTTTCTTGTCGATCCCCACCGCATCGTAAAGCTGGAAGCCGCAGGTGCGCCGCCGCTCTGCATAGACGCCGGAATAGCCCGTGGGCCAGTCGAGGTCCGGCTGCGGCGCGCCGCCTTCGAGGGCCGCCTGCGACAGGGCCTCGCGGAACCGCTCCGTCGCATCGCCGCGGGTGATGGAGACCTGCCACGGCTGCGCGTTGCACCACGAAGGCACGCGTCGGGCGGTCTGGACCATGCGGCTTATGGTATCCTCGGGCACCGGATCGGGCAAAAAGGCCCGGCAGGAATAGCGCGCTTCGAGAATGTCGTTGAAAGTATCTATCTGGTTCATGCTCTGCTCATTGGTTCATGGCGTAGAAATAGCCGGCGATGGCGGCTGCGAGCAGCCCGAGGATGACGGCGATGGTGATCTTGAAGGCGGAATAGGGCCGCTCCCCCTGTACGGTGCCGGTACGCCCGTTGACCACGAAACGAAAGCTCCGCCCCCGGTACTTGTAGGCCGCGAGCCAGACCGGCAGCAGGATATGTTTGAATGTCACGTCCGATACATCCGTATCGATGGACTGGATGCGCTGCCGGTCCCCGCCGATGTCGAACTTCACGTCCCTTTCGATTGTGCGATCCATGATCGAACGCGCCTCGGTAAAGCCTTCCTCCAGCGAAACGCCATACCCCTCTGCCCGAAACCCGGCGAGGTATTCCGGCGCATAGGGCTCCAGCGCAGCGAGATCCCAGGGGGCCAGCGCATCGGTAAAGCGTTTGGGAAGTGAGGTTGAGGCAAGCACCAACACATCGTCAAAGAAACGCCGCACCCGGCCGGAAACAGGCGTCCAGCGCACCTTGGGCACCTGCTGCTGCATACGTTTGCCATCGCGCACTACGGTCTGGGTGACGTAATAAACCGTCCCGCGCTGCCCGCTGTAGCGCGACCGCGTATTGGCATCGAAGGTCCAGTAGGGCACGTAAATCCCCTGCATCCGCCGATGCTCGCGCGCATATTGGCGCAGGCCGTTCGGGGCGAACCACAGGCTGCCTAGCCAGTCTGTCATGGCCTCGCGCGCGCTGTCTTCCGTCAGAGCGAAAGGCAGGACGCCCCGCGGCTTGATCTGGCGCTGCGTGCCGGTATCGGCAACCACGGGCGTGGCGCAGAAGGGGCATTCGGTGGCATGTTCGCCGGGCGCGAATTCGACTTGCGCCGCGCAGTTGGGGCAGGTGGTGACACGGGTTTCCTCCAGTTCCGCTTCGGGTAACTGGGCGGCGAGCGCTCGGGCAAAGTCGAGCTCCCTGATGACCTGTGCAAAGGGGCCGGGGCCTGTGATGGCCTCGCGGTTGCCGCAGTGATCGCAGATCAGCAGGCCCGCGGCGGGGTCGAACCGCATGTCCGACCCGCAGGTGTCGCAGGGAAAGCGGTGTTCGCGTTCAGGCGCGGGCGGGGCGGGGGGCGGCTCGGCCATGAGGTCTCCGATGGTGGATGAGAGCGGCAGGCCAGACATATCGCCCCCGCGCGGTGCTGGCCAGAGCCGCCACGCTTTGTGCTGCGGCCAGGGAATTTGAGTATTTAAGAAAGGGTGAAGGAAGGTGTCGGGCCCCTTCACCCTTTCTTAAATACTCATCTTGGGCTGCGGTCACGCGTTGGCTCAGAGAAAGCGGTGCAACACCCGGGGGGCCATGATCCGCAGCGCGTTATCGCGCAGGCGCAGGTGGCGCCAGATATGGAAGGCCGCGTGGACCCCGGCAAGAAGCGCCAGCGCGTAGAATTCGATACTATGCAGCACGCCGACCCAGTCATTGGCCTGCGGCATGTCGAGCGGGAGGGCGATGGGTACGACACCCCCCGCCCAAAGCTGCACGGCGGAGGTAAGCCCGATCAGGAAACCGCCCACCGCCACGAGGAAGATGCCCCAGAGCAGCGTCTTGTGCAGCATCCGGTGAAAGGTCCTGAGCCTGCCTTTCAGCTTGGGCCCCGGGCGGCTGGCCAGCCCGCGCCGGAGGTAAAGCGTGAACCACGCGAGCGCGAAGCTGACGAAGACCAGCCCCATCACCGAATGAAAGCGTACCGCCGCCGGGCCCACCCGCGCCACGTCCGCCGGTTGCACCAGCACGAACCACGCGAAAAGCGGCACCATGGACCAGTGCAGCACCTTCAGCAGGCTGCGGTACTGCGGAATGCGGAAGTGGGGAAACATCCGCGTCATCAGTCCTCCTTCACCTCCTGCCAGATGTCACGCGCCCCGATGGGTCAGAGTTTCACGCCCTGTTCAGGCAGGT
>NZ_LWGH01000544.1:0-2116 GCF_001635395.1 Sulfitobacter sp. HI0129
CCGCGCAACCATATCCACGACGCGCCCCCCTACCTTGATCTCGTTGACCGCCGGTCCGGTCGATCTAGCTGCCTCATCATGCTGACAGTTTATTGATGAGGAACATGATTATGACTGATGAGATCAAGCTCGGCAAAGGGGGCGAACCGCGCCAGCAGACGACAGACCCAGACAAAACGATGACTTCCGCGCAGGGCACGCCGATGGCGGATGACCAGAATTCCCTGACGGCCGGTCCGCGGGGTCCCGGCCTTCTCGAAGATCATCTGATGCGAGAGAAGATCTTTCATTTCGACCATGAGCGTATCCCCGAACGGGTGGTCCATGCCCGGGGCTACGGCGTGCATGGTCACTTCGAATTGAAGGAAGCCATTCCCGAACTCTCCTGCGCCGATATTTTCCAGCGCGCCGGCGAAAAGACACCCACGTTCACCCGGTTCTCTACCGTAGCGGGCAGCAAGGGGTCACCCGACGTGGCCCGCGACGTACGCGGCTTTGCCACCAAGTTCTACACCAACGAAGGCAACTGGGACCTCGTGGGCAACAACATCCCCGTGTTCTTCATCCAGGACGCCATCAAGTTTCCCGACCTCATCCATTCCGTCAAACCCGCACCCGACCGTGGCTTCCCGCAGGCGCAATCGGCACATGACAACTTCTGGGATTTCATCTCGCTCTCGCCCGAAGCGATCCACATGGCCATGTGGACGATGTCCGACCGTGCGATCCCGCGGTCCCTGCGCTTCATGGAAGGATTCGGCGTTCACACCTTCCGGCTGGTCAACGCCGAGGGCAAATCGCACTACGTGAAGTTCCACTGGAAGCCGAAGCAGGGCATGCAGTCCGTCGTCTGGAACGAGGCGCTGAAGATCAACGGCGCCGACCCGGATTTCCACCGCCGCGACATGTGGGATGCCATCGACATGGGGGACTATCCGCAATGGGATCTCGGCATTCAGGTGTTCGACGACGATTTCGCCGACAGCTTCGAATTCGACATCCTCGACGCGACGAAGCTCATCCCGGAAGAACAGGTGCCCGTGCGCATCATCGGCACGCTGACGCTGGACAACAACGTCGACAACTTCTTTGCCGAGACCGAACAGGTGGCCTTCTGCACCCAGAACATCGTGCGCGGCATCGACTTCACCAACGACCCGCTGCTTCAGGGGCGCAACTTCTCCTACCTCGATACGCAGATCAAACGCCTCGGCGGGCCGAACTTCACGCATATCCCGATCAACGCGCCGAAATGCCCCGTCCGGCATTTCCAGCAAGACGGTCACATGGCGATGCACAACCCCAAGGGCCGCGCCAACTACGAACCCAACAGCTGGGGCGACGACGGCGGCCCGCGCGAGAACCCGGAAATCGGTTTCAAGAGCTATCCCGAACAGGCGGAGGGCCAGAAACTGCGGACACGCTCCGAAACCTTCGCGGATCACTACAGCCAGGCGCGGCAGTTCTACATCAGCCAGACGGAAGTGGAACAAAAGCACATGGCCGATGCGCTCACGTTTGAGCTGTCCAAATGCGAGCACGAAAAGATCCGCCTGCGCATGTTGAGCCACCTGATGAACGTGCATGACAAGCTGGCCTCGGACGTGGCCGAAGGGCTCGGCGTGACCGACATGCCCGAAGCCGCGACCCCTGCCCGCAAGCCGATCACGGACCTGCCCGCCTCCGATGCGCTCAGCATTCTCAAGAACGGTCCCGACAGCTTCAAGGGGCGCAAACTGGGCCTCTATCTCAGCGACGGCGCCGATGCGGATACCGTCGAAGCGATCGAAAAGGCGTTCAAGGACGAGGGCGCCGTGGTCGCTATCGTGGCACCGAAGATCCAGGGTGTGACCCTTTCCAATGGCAAAACCCGCGCCTCGGACGAAAAGATAAACGGGGGACCCTCGGTTCTCTTCGACGCGGTGGCGCTGGTCTTTGCCAAAGACCAAGTGAACACATTGGCCAAGGACAAGCCGTCGAAGGATTTCGTCAGCGACGCTTTCGCCCATGCGAAGTTCATCGCCTATAACAGCCCGGCCATGGCGCTGCTCAAGGCTGCCGGCATCGGCGAAGACCTTGACGACGGTTGCCTTGAACTCGGCGGTTCGGACAGCGC
>NZ_LWGH01000545.1:0-1557 GCF_001635395.1 Sulfitobacter sp. HI0129
GCAGAAACCAGTAGATCAGCGCGAAATAGAGACACAGCCAGAATGTGAAACCGATCGCCACCCGCCAGTCTATGGCGACCAGCAGCGCGACGGACCCGGCCAGTGACGCCAGCGCAAAAGCGACCACGTTGATCACCTCGGAGGTGACATCGGTGACCGCGCGCGCCGCCTGCATCTGCTTCTGGGCAATCCGCCCGGCGAAGTCATCGTCAAAGAAGGTGACGTTCTGGCCCAGCGTCCAGCGGTGCAGCCGCGACAGGACCAGCGGATTGACGTTCGGCTGCACCAGTATCGCGTTGGAGGCGGCGGACATCGCAAACAGCAGCGGCCGCGCCAGCAGGAAGAACGCCACCGCCCCGATGATCAGCGCAAGGTTGCTCCCGTCAAAGAACTGTTCCGGTCCCGCGGACACCGTGGCGTCGATCACCGCACCCAGTATCCATGCGGTTCCCGCCTCCATCGCTCCCGCCGCGGCGGAAAGGAATGCCGCCAGCCACAGCACCGGCCAGGCCCCCGCCAGACACCAGCGCATGAACGCGCCAAGCGTCTGGGGCGGCGGCCCGTCCGAAGTCTGAAACGGGTCTATCCAGTCATCCAAGCTCACGTATCGCCTTCCGGTTTCAGGAAACCGCCGGATTGGCGGTTCCAGAACTCTGCATATAGCCCGCGATTTTCCAAAAGCGCTTCATGGGTGCCGTCTTCGACGATCCGGCCCTCGTCCAGCACGACGATCCGGTCCATGTGGGCGATGGTCGACAGCCGGTGTGCAATAGCGATGACGGTCTTGCCTTCCATCATGCCATAGAGCGTTTCCTGAATTGCCGCCTCGACCTCACTGTCGAGCGCGCTCGTCGCCTCGTCCAACAAAAGAATCGGCGCGTCCTTCAGGATGACACGCGCCAGCGTGATCCGCTGCCGCTGCCCCCCGGACAGCTTCACCCCCCGCTCGCCCACATGGGCGTCATAGCCGCGACGCCCCTCGGGATCGACCAGATCGTGGATGAAGGCATCGGCATGGGCCTGCCGTGCCGCATCGCGCATTTCCGCCTCGGTCGCATCGGGGCGTCCATAAAGGATATTGTCACGCACCGACCGATGCAGGAGCGAACTGTCCTGCTGGACCATCCCGATGTTGCGCCTCAGGCTGTCCTGTGTGACCCGCGCGATGTTCTGCCCATCGATCCTGATCTCTCCCGATTCCGCATCGTAGAACCGCAACAGCAGCTTCAGCAGTGTCGATTTCCCCGCGCCGGACCGCCCGACCAGACCGATCTTTTCCCCCGGTCGCACCACCAGGTCGACCGACTGCAGCCCCCCGGAGGGGCGACCGTAATGATGGGTCAGGCGCTTCAGTTCGATTCTGCCTTCCGTCAGCTTCAGATCGGGGGCAGAGGCGGCGTCCGTCAGCCGGATGGGCTGGGCGATGGTCTCCATCCCTTCGGCAACGACACCCAACTGCCGAAAGAAGGAGGACAGCGCCCACATGATCCACGCGGTCATGGAATTGAGCCTCAGTGTCAGCGCCGTTGCGGCGGCCACGACGCCCACGCTGGCCTG
>NZ_LWGH01000546.1:0-1848 GCF_001635395.1 Sulfitobacter sp. HI0129
AAACAGATATCGGAAACAATCTTCGCCCAGTCCGAACGCAGCTTCGAAACGGCCTGCCTCATTGAATATCCGCGGCGGGGCATCTGGGCGCTTGGGTTCATCTCCACCACCGCCAAGGGCGAGGTGGCGGCGAAGTCCGATCCCAGTGACACGATGGTTTCCGTCTTCGTGCCCACCACGCCGAACCCCACATCGGGTTTTCTGCTTTTCTTTCCGCGCAAGGACGTGATCGAACTGGACATGTCGGTCGAGGATGCCGCGAAACTGGTGATTTCCGCGGGGCTCGTCTACCCGTCCGGGCGGATCGGCGACCCGGAATCGGGCGACTCGATCCTTGAGGTGGGGGATCACACCGACAGGCGCGCGCGCGTCGAATAAAGGCGCGTCAGCCGAACATTTCGGGCAAATCCAGCGTGCTACGCTTGCCGACATGTTCCGCATCCCCGGCGAGGAACGCCTCGGCAGCCGCGATCCCGGCCTCCTTCAATGCGGCGATGACGGCCACGTTGGGCACCAGTTTCGTGGTGACAGACAGTTTCGCCATCAGCGCATCATCCGCGATCATATGCATCCTTATCCGGCTCATCCGGCCCTGCGGCATTGTTCCATCGTCGAGCAGACGCTGCACGAATTCGATGGCGCGCAGTTCGCGCAGCAGGCTGGAGTTGAAGCTGATCTCGTTCACGCGGTTCTGGATCTGCTGGGGTGTGACGGGGATGTCATCGCGCTCCATCGGGTTGATGCTGACCACGAGAATGTCATCGGGCAGGTCCTTGGCGAAGAGCGGAAAGAGCGCCGGGTTGCCGGTAAACCCACCATCCCAGAACGCCTCGCGCCGACCCGTTTCGCTGTCGTCGATCTCCACCGCCTTGAACAACGTGGGCAGACAGGCGGAGGCCATGATGGCTTCCCCGCTGATCTCTTCATCCTTGAAGATGCGGATCTTGCCGTTGCGCACCCGCGTCGCCCCCACGAAAAGCCGCGGCGCGTCGCTGTGGCAAATCCGGGCATAGTCGAACTGGGCGACGATGTCCGTCAGCGGATTGCGATAGAAGGGGCCGTAGGCATAGGGAGAGATCGCGCTGGAAAGCGTATCGGCCAGCGTCACCGGCCAGGAATAGGAAAGCGCATGGCTCAGCGCGCCCACGCCGAAGGGTGCCAGCCAATGAGCCATCCGCAGGTCCGACACGCCGGATACCTGCGTCCAGAGCCAATCGAGGTTTTCGCGCGCGGCCTCGCGGCCGCCCTTCGCCATCCCGGCCTTGAGCGCGGCACCGTTTAAGGCACCGGCGGAAGTGCCTGAAATGGCGCAAATTTCAAGCTCCGGCTCCTGCAGGAGCCGGTCCAGCACACCCCAGGTGAAAGCGCCATGAGCGCCGCCGCCCTGCAGGGCAAGGTTGATGCGTTTGGGTGCCATGAGGTGACCTCCGAAATAGGTTGCGCCGCCTCCGACAGAGGCGGCGCGATGCGCGGGCCCTGTGTGGGGTCAGAGAGCCGTCCAACCCCCGTCGACGCTGATCGTCGTGCCGGTGATCTGTGCTGCCGCGGGCGAACACAGGAAGGTGGCGGTGCCGCCCATCTGTTCGACGGTCGCGAATTCGCGGCTGGGCTGGCGCGTCAGCATGACCTGCTCGATGACGTCTTCGCGGCTCATGCCGTATTCCTTCATCGTATCGGGGATCTGCTTTTCCACGATCGGCGTCAGCACGTATCCCGGGCAGATGGCGTTGCAGGTGATGTCTTCCTTCGCCGTTTCCAGCGCGGTCGTCTTCGTCAGCCCCACGATACCATGTTTGGCCGCGATATAGGCCGCCTTGAAAGGCGACGCGGTGAGGCCATGGGCGGAGG
>NZ_LWGH01000547.1:0-1393 GCF_001635395.1 Sulfitobacter sp. HI0129
TTGTGGGTGATGAGCAGGATGGTCGGGGTGTAGAGTGCAAACCTGTCTGTACTAATCGCAGAAGATACCGAAGGGTTGCATGGGGACCTGTGGCAACCGGCCCTGAGCAGACCTTGATCAGTGCTCGCATTGCCGCTGCACAGCTTCCCAAAAACGGACGTCTGGACGCGCCCTAGTCTAATGCACCATCTTCGCCACGTGATTTTGCTGGGTTTCTTCTAGCGGTGCATAAGCCTCGATATGCGCGCCGTCCTTAGATACTCAAAATGGTATCTCGTCAAATTCAACATCCAAGTCGATACGAGTAGGAAACATTCCTTCTGAAGTCGAAATTTCCACTACCAAGTAGCCTTGGATGCGGTATGTGTTCTTTGGATCGACACCGTCGTCCCGGTACTTCCGCCAAAAACTTGTCTCCAGCTCACATCTAATTTGCGTCCAAGCCCCTTGAGCGAGACGCGACGCCGTTGTGGCTAAAATGTGCCGCCTGTTCAGATCGTCTTTTTCAGATTTCGTGTGGCCACAACGTTTACCGTCTTGTTTTATCTCCCACCTTTCACTTGTGTAGAGATAAATGGCGTCGATTTCGGGGCTTCGTTTTTCGGTTCGATTGTGAATATCAATTACTAGCTCGAAAGTACCTGATCTAGAGTAGTCGTTGACCGTAAGAAACTCTCTTTGTGTTCGCGTATTAACTTCGAAAGTTATGGTTTTTTGGCGTTCAATCTCGGACTTCACCCACTCGATGTCGGCACCGAGCATCTTCTTCAAGTTCGTGATGGACCCATCATATACAAGGTGTCGATGGTGCTTTAGATCGAAAGGAATATCATCAGCTTTCTGAGTGATAAGTGTACAAATCTTGTCTTTAGCGTGGGCGTACCCCACCTCATAGAAAACATTGGGATTCTTGCCTGTCATGTCGGCAATGATAAAATCCGCCGCGTCAATCTGTCGGTAGATACGTTCTAGAATACTTTCAGTATAAATCTGCTCGTCAACGCGCTCAGCTATAACGCCTTGATCTCTTGCTGTTTCTTGAATTCCAAGCCGATAAATATCGTCGAATTCATCGCCGAAGGGCATAAGCACAAAGGCAAACGGTTTTGGTTTTGCCATAGATTGACAGCCTTTCTAATTATTGCGGGATTCTTTAGACGCAATGCGTTGTTACGACGCTATCAGAGTTGCATTGTAGACTGCACGCCTCGCAAACCGCAGCAACCTTTCGCGCATAAGCCCTTGTATGTGACCTTCGACATATCGCCAAGCACCTAAGAATTGCTGGCTGAATGTCCGCTCCATTAGCTTCGGCATGATCGGCTCGCACTCTCAGTGAAGGACTCCTTCCCGCCCTTCCTGACTCGGCCCTACATCGGTCCTCCACACCGGG
>NZ_LWGH01000548.1:0-6778 GCF_001635395.1 Sulfitobacter sp. HI0129
ACATCTTGAAATCGCCGTCAAACTCGGCACGGGCCTTGTCCCGGCTGGTCAACAGAAGCCGCGCGACCTCGTATTCATCCTTGTAGGCCAACAGCTTGTGATAACCCAGCGCCATGGCTTCGCGCAGGTCCGGGTCCGACGTGCGTTCCAGCATCTCGCGGTAGCGGCGTGCCAAGCGCTTGCCCTGATAAAGGATCAGGTGATCGACGCGGAAGGCGATGCGATCCTCCAGCGATTTCGGCAGTTGCGTGACGTTGGGCTCCGACAGGCGCGCGGCCTCTTCGGGGTAAAGCACCGCCCAGCGCCCGAGTTCAAAGGCCCGCAGGTTGCGCTCCACCGCCGCACCGTTGAGGCGGATCGCCTCTTCCAATGCCTCCAGCGACAGGGGCAGCAGACCCCGCTGCCACGCACCGCCCAACACCATCATGTTGGAAAAGATCGAATCCCCCAGCGTGGTCTTCGCCAGATCGCTGGCATCGAACATCGTCACCGCATCCTTCATGCGCGCCTCCAGCGCGAGCGACAGCCGGTCGTAGGGCATCTGGAATTCGGTATCGCGGGTGAAGTCCCCGGTGATGATCTGGTGCGAATTGACGACCGCCCCGGTCCGGCCCGGGCGGGTCAGCCCCAGCGTCTTGTGCCCGGCAGAGACCACCAGATCGCCGCCGATCAGGGCATGCGCTTCGCCGGTGGCCACGCGGATCGCGCTGATGTCTTCCGGCTTTTCGGCGATGCGGCAATGGATATGCACCGCGCCGCCCTTCTGGGCGAGGCCCGCCATTTCCATCATCCCCGCGCCCTTGCCGTCCAGTTGCGCGGCCTGTGCCAGCAGGGCGCCGATGGTCACCACGCCGGTGCCGCCCACCCCGGTGATCACGACGTTATGCGTGCCCTCGATCTCCGGCAGGTCGGGATGCGGCAGATCGGGTATCTTCACCTCCGTCGTCGGATCCTTGCGGACCTGCGCCCCTTCGAGTGTCAGGAAGGAAGGGCAGAAGCCTTTCACACAGGAATAATCCTTGTTGCAGGACGACTGGTCGATGGCGCGCTTGCGGCCAAGTTCCGTTTCGTTGGGCACGATAGAGACACAGTTCGACTGCACACCGCAGTCGCCACAGCCCTCGCAGACGTCTTCATTGATGAAAATGCGCTTGTCCGGATCGGGGAACAGCCCCCGCTTGCGGCGGCGGCGCTTTTCGGCGGCGCAGGTCTGGATATAGACAATCGCGCTGACGCCTTCGTGCTTGGTAAAGGCGTCCTGCACCTTCATCAGCTCGGCGCGCTCATGCACCTCGACGCCCTTGAAGGCTTTGGGGTCCACGTCTTCCTTTTCGTCGTAGACCACGGCGATATTCTTCACCCCCATGGCCTTCAGTTCCTCGACGATGCGATGCGCGTCCAGATCGCCTTCATTATGCTGCCCGCCGGTCATGGCGACAGCGTCGTTGTAGAGGATCTTGTAGGTGATGTTCGTGCCGGCCGCGAGAGCAGCGCGGATCGCCTGAACGCCCGAATGGTTGTAGGTGCCATCCCCGAGGTTCTGGAAAACATGATCGCGCTTGGAAAATGGCGCTTCGCCGATCCAGTTCGCACCCTCGCCGCCCATATGGGTGAAACCGGTCGTTTCGCGGTCCATCCACTGAACCATGTAGTGACACCCGATACCCGCATAGGCACGGCTGCCTTCCGGCAGTTTGGTCGATGAATTATGCGGGCATCCCGAACAGAAATAAGGCAAGCGCGCCGCGATATCTTCGGCGTTGTCGGCGCGGCGCGCATCGCTCAGCGCTTCCAACCCGGCGCGGATGCCATCGGTTTCGCGACCCTCCTCCAACAGGATGCCGCCCAGCTTTTCCGCGATCCAGATCGGATCGAGCGCGCCCCGGGTCGGAAACAGCTCCTCGCCGTGTTCCATTCCAGCACCCCCGCCCTTGTGCCAGCCGTAGACACGGCGGTGGGTATCGGAAAACAGGGCTTCCTTGACCTGCACCTCGATAAGCTTGCGCTTTTCCTCCACCACGACGATCAGGTCGAGACCCTCGGCCCAGTCGTGGAAACCATGCATGTCCAGCGGGAAGGTCTGGCCGATCTTGTAGGTGGTGATGCCCAGCCGCTCGGCCTCGTTCTCGTCGATGTTGAGAAGCGACAGCGCATGCACGAGGTCGAGCCAGTTCTTGCCCGCCGCGCAAAAGCCGATCTTGGCGCCGCGCTTGCCCCAGACGCGCTTGTCCATCTTGTTTGCATGGCTGAACGCTTCGGCGGCGTAGCGCTTGTAGTCGATCATCCGCGCCTCTTGCAGATGCGGCGTATCCACCAGACGGATATTGAGCCCGCCTTCGGGCATGTCGAACTCCGGCGTCACCAGCTTCATCCGGTGCGGGTCGCCGTCGACGACGCTGGTGGCCTCCACGGTGTCCTTCATCGTCTTCAGCCCGACCCAGAGGCCTGAGAAGCGCGACAGCGCCCAGCCATAGATGCCGTAATCAAGGATCTCCTGCACGCCCGCGGGGGAGACGACGGGCATATAGGCATCTACCATGGCCCATTCCGACTGGTGCAGAACGGTGGAGGATTCGCCGGTGTGGTCATCGCCCATGGCCATCAGGACACCGCCGTTCTTCGAGGTGCCGGCCATATTGGCATGGCGCATCACGTCGCCGGATCTGTCGACCCCCGGACCCTTGCCATACCAAAGCCCGAAAACGCCGTCGTATCTCCCCTCTCCGCGAAGTTCCGCCTGCTGACTGCCCCAGAGCGCGGTCGCCGCCAGATCCTCGTTGAGGCCCGGCTGGAACTTGACGTGATGTTCGGCCAGCTTCTTTTCGGCCTTCATCATCTGCAAATCGACCGCCCCAAGGGGCGATCCGCGATAGCCGGTGACGTATCCGGCCGTCTCCAGCCCCGCCGCGCGATCCCGTGCGGACTGCATCATCATCATCCGCACCAGCGCTTGTGTGCCGTTCAGCAGCACCGGGCTCTTGTCCAGATCGAAGCGGTCATTAAGTGAGATTTTCTGCGTGGTCATGGCGTCCTCCCTCGGTCGTCGTTACACGTACCAACTTATGAGATTATAGGTCATAAATACTGACCTGCATACCCGATATTTTGCGCAGCCTTGCAGTTGTGCAATAAGTTCCCTGCCGCTCTGCCTGACTCCGGTCGGGAAATCGGTGAAACTAGGAAAGTGAGCCACATGGACTGGGACAAACTCAGGATCTTTCACGCGGTCGCGGATGCGGGCAGCCTCACCCATGCGGGGGACAAGCTGAACCTGTCGCAATCGGCGGTATCCCGGCAGGTGCGCGGGTTGGAGGAACAGCTCAACACGAACCTCTTCCACCGACACGCGCGCGGACTCATTCTGACGGAACAGGGCGAACTGCTGTTCGATGCGACCAGCGCCATGACGAAGCGGCTCGATGCCGCCGCGGCGCGCATCAGGGACAGCGAAGAAGAAGTCTTCGGCGAGCTGCGCGTGACCACCACAACCGGTTTCGGCACGCTCTGGCTGGCGCCGCGCCTGCCCAAGCTCTACGAGAAGTATCCCGACCTCAAGGTCGACCTGATGCTGGAGGAGCGCGTGCTCGACCTGCCCATGCGGGAAGCCGACGTGGCGATCCGCATGAAGGAGCCATCGCAGGCCGATCTCATCCGCAAGCGGCTGATGACGGTGCGTATGTGCCTCTACGCCAGCCCCGCCTACCTCAAGAACAGCGGCACCCCGCAGAAGATCGAGGACATGTCCGAACATCGGCTGATCTGCCAGAACACCGACAGCGATCAGGTCAGCGCGGGCACGCAGCTCATCCATCAGCTGCTGTTGAACGACGTTCGCTCGCTTTTGACGGTAAACAACTACTTCGGCGTCCTACAGGGCGTTCTGCACAACCTGGGCATCGGGGTTCTGCCGGATTATCTGCTTCAGGATTTCCCCGAACTGGTGCAGGTGCTGCCGGATATCGAATCAGCCGACGTTCCTGTTTTCCTCGCCTACCCCGAGGAATTGCGCCAATCCAAGCGAGTCGCGGCCTTCCGTGACTTTGTACAGGAAGAGATCATAATGTACCGTAAGCAATTGCGGGAAAAAGGAAACCTGTAGTTATGCGCGGACTGCATAGCGGACATGCTGCACTGCGCGAAGGATTTGCCTTGATCGGTGCAGATGTGCTGACTAATTGAGCATCATGAAGATTGAGGCTGTCGCCTTTCTTCATACCTCCCTGTTGGACTTGGCCGAGCTTTGAGCTCGGCCTTTTTTTTGCTTATCCGGTTTCCGGTACGACTTTCGAATAGATATTGCCGCACCCCCACCCCGGGCATAGACTGGGAACCACGCAATTCCTCCGGCGAATACTGCCATGACCAAGCACCCGATCCGCGTCGAAACACTCGTGAACGCCCCTATCGAAGAGGTATGGCACGCCTATACCACGCCGGAGCATATCACCCGGTGGAACTTCGCCAGCGCCGACTGGTGCTGCCCGCGCGCAGAGGTTGACCTGCGCCCCGGCGGCAGACAAAGCGCCCGCATGGAAGCGAAGGACGGAAGCATGGGCTTCGACTTTGGCGGCACCTACGAAGAGGTCGTGCCGCCAGAAGCACTGACCCTCATTCTGGACGACGGGCGCAAATCCCGCACGACGTTTGAGGCCAAGACCGGCGGGACGCTGGTCACGACCCTGTTCGACCCCGAGGATGAGCATCCGGAAGATCTGCAGCGCGACGGCTGGCAGGCGATCTTGGACAGTTTCAAATCACATGTCGAAAACACCTCGCGACACGGGGCGCCCGGAACTTAGCAACCATAGGCACCCGGGAAGCGCGCGTTGATCCCGCAGGGGTGCCGGTCCCCACTTCCAAATGGCAAAAAATCCTCACCGAAGGTAAGAAAACTCTTTGGGGCGCCATCAGATTTAGATGCCTCCGGCGGGGATTTTGAACCATTTGGAAGAGGGTGAGGGCATGCGCCCAAATTTCCGTCTTCAGCTGGTCGGGGTCGATCCAAAATGGTTCTTCACGCGGAGCGACGGGGATGCCCCTTTCCAGCCCCCGCCGCATCCTCTAAGAGACCCGCGACAGACGTTGGGGGCCCAGAATGAACGAACCTGCCATCACGGAAGACCTGATCGCCGCGCACGGGTTCACCCCCGACGAATATGCCGAAGTCCAGAAGATCCTCGGACGGGATCCGAACTACACAGAACTCGGCATCTTTTCGGCCATGTGGAACGAGCATTGCTCCTATAAATCCTCGAAGAAATGGCTGCGCACCCTGCCCACCGACGGGCCGCAGGTCATCTGCGGGCCGGGGGAGAACGCGGGCGTCGTGGACATCGGCGACGGGCAGGCGCTGGTCTTCAAGATGGAGAGCCACAACCACCCGTCCTACATCGAACCCTATCAGGGGGCGGCCACGGGTGTGGGTGGCATCCTGCGGGATGTCTTTACCATGGGCGCGCGGCCCATCGCGGCGATGAACGCGCTCAGCTTCGGGCGGCCCGACCACCCCAAGACCCGCCAGCTGGTCCACGGGGTCGTCGCCGGCGTGGGCGGCTACGGCAACTGCTTCGGCGTGCCGACCGTGGGGGGCGAGGTGCGCTTTGACGCGGCCTATGACGGCAATTGCCTTGTCAACGCTTTCGCCGCCGGTCTCGCGGATGCGGACAAGATTTTTTATTCCGCCGCCTCGGGCGTGGGCATGCCGGTCGTTTACCTTGGTGCCAAGACCGGGCGCGACGGCGTAGGCGGGGCGACAATGGCGTCGGCTGAATTCGACGACACGATCGAGGAAAAGCGCCCCACCGTTCAGGTCGGCGACCCTTTTACCGAAAAGCGCCTGATGGAGGCGACGCTGGAACTGATGGCCACCGGTGCCGTCATCTCGATTCAGGATATGGGTGCGGCGGGGCTTACCTGTTCGGCGGTGGAAATGGGCGACAAGGGCCGCCTCGGCATCCGGCTCAACCTCGAAGCGGTTCCCGTACGCGAAAGCGGCATGACCGCCTACGAGATGATGCTGTCCGAGAGCCAGGAACGCATGCTCATGGTCCTTCGCCCCGAAAAGGAAGCCGAGGCGAAGGCGGTCTTCGACAAATGGGATCTCGATTTCGCCATCGTGGGCGAGACCATTCCCGAAGACCGTTTCATCATCATGCTGAACGGCGAGATGAAGGCCGATCTGCCGCTGTCCAAACTGGCCAGCACCGCGCCCGAATACGATCGTCCGTGGGAAGAGACACCGCCCGCGGCACCCCTGCAGGACGTTGTCGGAATCGACCCCGTTGATGGGCTGCGCGCGCTGATTTGCGACCCCAACTTCGCGTCGAAAGCATGGGTTTACGAACAATATGACACGATGGTCATGGCCGATACCGCCCGCCAGCCCGGTCTGGGTGCGGGCATCGTGCGCGTGCACGGCACCGACAAGGCGCTCGCCTTCACCTCGGACGTGACGCCGCGCTACGTTAAGGCGAACCCGTTCGAGGGTGGCAAGCAGGCGGTGGCCGAAGCCTACCGCAACCTGAGCGCCGTGGGCGCGCGGCCCCTTGCCACGACGGACAACCTCAACTTCGGCAACCCCGAGAAGCCGCATATCATGGGGCAGTTCGTGGGCGCCGTGAAAGGCATCGGCGCTGCGGTGGCAGCACTCGACATGCCCATCGTGTCGGGCAACGTATCGCTTTACAACGAAACGGACGGTCAGGCGATCCTGCCCACGCCCACCATCGGGGCCGTGGGGTTGATCGATCACGTGGACGAGATCATCGGCTGCGATGTT
>NZ_LWGH01000549.1:0-1986 GCF_001635395.1 Sulfitobacter sp. HI0129
GGCTGGGGTGTCGGGCCTTGCCGGCGCGCGGTCCAGCGATGCCGCTTCGCGGATATGCTGGCCGCCCGCCGCAGCGATGAAGCCCATCGCGCGTTCAAAGGCGTGGGCGGTCGTGCCATCGACCTTGCCGCTTTCCAGTTCGAAGTCATCCTCGGTCAGGTGCAGGCCCTGGATCATCGACAGCGTCAGCGGCTTGAGCCAGTACATCGACCCCGCCGGAAAGCCGAGGGCCGCCGGGTCGGGCCGGATTTCCACCCGGGCGAGCAGCGCGGAGGTGAGCGCCGCGTTGTCGCCCCACCAGCGTTGATCACGGTAGACCTGCCCCTCCGCCACCCAGAGGCTGGCGCTGTCATCGGCCAGAAAACGGTTCAGCCGGTCGGCGGTTTGCGGCGCTGGAGGCAGCAGGCCGTCGATCAGGGCGCGGCGCCAACGGTCGCCGTCCCGCCGGTGGGGGGAGCGTTTGCCGTGGATCTTGCAGACCGCCCGGTAGGGGGCGAGCAGCCCCGCATTGACGAGATGGACGAAGGGAAAGATATCGCGCCCGTGATTGGGCATGCGGATCACGCGCGCATGTGGAAACCGCGCCGTGATCTGTGCGACCAGTGCGTCCGTCTCCGCCCCCTGTTCCGTACAGGTGACGAAGAGATCATGCGCCAGCGCCGAGGCGACGATGCTCTGCGCGATTTCATCCCAGACCTCGGGGTAATGCAGGTGGACGACGATGGCATAGGGCGCGGGGGCAGGGGCATCCGGCGCGGGGCGCAGGACCGGCACCTTCAGCACGGCCCGGTTGGGCGGGGCCCCGGCGGGCTGCCACGCCGGGCGGTTTTCGGCCCGGCCATGGCGGATGTAGTGTAGCAGCGGCGCGGCAAGCCGCGTTAGATCGGCATTGAGGCTGCGATAGGCGGCGGGATCGAAGCGCGGGTTGGGCCGCAGGTTCGCGGCCTCCCCGAAAAGGACGTAGTGGCGTTCCGGCCAGAGCCGGAAGAGGGGCGGTATGCCGGGGTGCGCGCCGCGATAGAAGGCGCGGTCGAAGAGACCGGAGCGGCGGATCCGCCACGCGGCGTAGAGCGAGCGCGGATCGGGCAACAAGAAGCGTATGGCCCGCCGGGCAGGGGCCCTGAAGAGGCGCGGCATGCGGCCCCCTTTCATCTGGAATGACAACGGGCGAAGGCCCTTCGGGGGAGCCTGCGGCGAGTCTGGTTAATGGGGGGTTAAGCGTTCCTGCCGCTCAGAACCGTTCGTTCACGATGTGCCGGTGATGCCCCCGCAGGGCGATCAGCCCTAGTGCGGCGAGAGCGGCAGAGAGGCCAAAGACATAGGCAGGCGCCGCGCCCTGCGCATCGTAGGAGGCATAGAACCCCCGCCGCATCATCGCGGTCACATGCACCAGCGGGTTCCACCACAGCCAGTCGGCGGCGGGGGCGGGCAGGTCTTCGGGCAGGTAAAGCACGCCGGAGACGAGGATCAGCGGGCGCATCGCGATCTGCCACGCGCTTTCCCAGACCGGGGACATGGAAAAGGCGAAACAGTTCATGATCCCGACCCCGGCCCCCAGCGCGACCCCCATCGCGAGGGCCAGCGCGATGGCCGCGGGATCGAGCAGGCCGGGCAACCCTTCGATGGCGAGCAGCCCCCCCAGCACCACGCCGGTCAGTGCAATCTGCGTCAGCAGCGCAAGCAGCCCACGTGCGATCAGCGCGTCGAGGTAGCTGACCCGCGGATAGGCCAGCAGCGGGCGGGAAAAACGGATGGCCAAGGCCACCCGCATGGAAAGCGCCATGAAGAGCGCGAAGGGAAGATAGCCCGTGGCGTAAAAGAGCGCGAAGCTGCCCCCGAGGGGGGGCGCGCGGAGCATCAGGGAAAAGGCCACCGTCAGCAGCGCAATGGCGCCCAGCGGTTCAAGCAGCGCCCAGAGGTAGCCGCCCGGGGTGCGCCCGTGACGCGCGGAGATTTCGCGCAGAACCAGCGCGGCAATGCTGCGGG
>NZ_LWGH01000550.1:0-3671 GCF_001635395.1 Sulfitobacter sp. HI0129
GAGTGCCGCTCAAGGGCCAAAGGAAGTGGCTTCCGATATTCGCAAACGGTTCGCCTCCCTTCGACGGTCTACAAGCTATGTCGACTGGCGCAAACAAAAAGCGCTGTCCAAGGATCTCAGCGGCCTTCTGAACATGATCGAAACCACGATTTCGCCTGTCGATGCGGATGAGGCGTTTGAGTTGCTCTGGTCTTTCCTTCTTCTGGCGCCTTCCATTCACGAGAGGACGGATGACAGCAACGGGACCATCGGGGGGATCATGGGCGACGCGGTAGACCAAATCGCAACGATCTCGCCCAGGATTTCCACCAAAGGTGCCTCCCTCGCCGACCACATGCTCGATGCGATCGTGGATTCTGGCTATGGGGAATTTGACGGGATCATTCCTGCCCTGTCAGATGCCTTGGGCCAAGACGGGCTGGAACACCTCAAATCCCTGACGAATGCCTGGGCAGAAACCCCTCTAACCCGTGATGAGTTGGACCGGTATCGGGGATATGGCCTTTCCTCCAACCCAGAGGACAGCATTCACCGAAACCGGGACCTGACCCGTTCCGTCATCCTTGCCGACATCGCCGACGCGCAAGGCGATGTCGATACCTATATGGCACGATACACACCAGAGCAGTTGACCTATGGAACCATTGCACCTGATGTGGCGCGCAGGCTCCTTGAGGCAGGGCGAGCCCAAGAGGCCTATGACCTGATCCTCAGCGCCCGTGCGGCTGAAGATGGGAAACCCTTCCGGATGTTCCGCTACGATCTGGACGTGGTCTACGAAAACTGCCTTGAAACCCTTGGATTGCGGGATGACCTCAAATACCATCTCTGGGATACATTCGAGCAAACCCTGAGCGCAGCAAGCCTTCGGAAATACCTGAAACTGTTGCCCGACTTCGACGACATTGAGGCAGAGGACAAAGCATTAGATCTGGCGGAAGCCTATCCGTCCCTTGGCGGTGCAATCAATTTCTTGATCGAATGGCCGGCTCAGGATCGGGCGGCAAAGACCGTGTTGTCCAGGGCGGCGGACCTTAACGGGGATTCCTATCATACACTTACGAAAGCGGCTGATGCATTGGAAGCGGACCATCCCCTTGCCGCCACGCTGATGCGCCGCGCCATGGTTCAGGACACACTGGATGGTGGAAAATCCAAGCGATACCGGTATGCCGCCCGCCATCTGGCGGAATGCCAGTCCGCAGATGCGGCCATTGAGGATTACGGCGATTTCCCTACGCATGTCGCCTTCGTGAAATCCCTTCGCGACAAACATGGGCGTAAATACGGGTTCTGGTCCTTGGTTGACGAGTGAGGCCATAGTTCCGCGATGCGTGTTTCTGCAAACCCAGTTCTTTTTGCCCTCTTTGATAAGTGGCGGGGCAATGTTTCTTCTTTGGAATTCGACGGCACTCGTTTTGTGTTTGCCGGTCGCAACCTGCCTTTGGCATCACTGGAGAGCATGCAAAACTGCCCTGTCGTCCGGCCCGGGTGGCTGGGGAACGAACTGTCCATTCCCTTCAGCCGGTCGGGTGCTCCGCTGCGTATTCGCGGCAAGGATAGCGGTGCCCTGGCAGCACTCGGTGACAGCATCGAGAAGGCATGGCGTAATCACAATGTTGAGCGGTACAAGGCACGGTCTGCCGACATAAACACTGTACTTGGCACCGTACGCGATCTGGCGCGCCCCAATATTACCCTGCAGCCTGTCGAATGCAGCCCACATTGGATATCGCAGGCCGCCTCGAACAAGAGGTTTTCAGCAAGCTGAACCAAGAGGCCATCGGGAGCACCCGATTTGGGGAAATCGAAACGATCCGGAACTTCCTATCCGCCCCAGAAACCCAGAGGCAGGCGGCGATAGAGAGGTATGTGGCGTCCCAACTTGAGCTTTGGTCAGATTTTTTTGACAGTTTCGAGTCCAATCCTCTGACCCCGGAACAGCGCCTGTCCATCATCGTGGATGAGGATGCCACCCTGGTTCTTGCCGGAGCCGGTTCCGGGAAAACCAGCGTTATCACGGCAAAAGCCGGATATCTGATCAAGGTAGGTCTTCGTAAACCGCATGAGGTTCTCCTACTGGCCTTTGCTCGGGATGCTGCAGCAGAAATGTCAGAGCGGATCAAAGACCGTTGCGGTGAGCCGGTGGAGGCTCGAACCTTTCATGCTTTAGCCTACGACATCATCGGACAAGTGGAAGGCGGCAAACCTGCCCTTGCTGCGCATGCTACAGATGACAAGGCGTTTCTGGCGCTGATCCGCGATATTCTTGTCGAGTTGGCGCTGAAAGTCTCGGAGGCATCGAAGGCCATTCTCGGTTGGTTCACGTCGGCGCGCCTCGAGGCAAAATCCGAATGGGACTTCCAGAGGAAACACGATTTTTACACCTATCTGGAAAAGGAAGACCTTCGCACGCTCCAAGGGGAAAAGGTCAAGAGTTACGAAGAACTTCTGATAGCCAACTGGCTGTACGAAAATGGCGTCGAATACGAATATGAACCTGATTACGAAGTCGACACGTCCAGCCCGACCCGCCGCAATTACTGTCCCGACTTCCGTCTGACAGAGAGCGGCGTCTATCTTGAGCATTTCGGTGTGCGTAAGCAATCTGGGCAAGGTGGCCAAGAAGTGCTGGTGACAGCACCTTGGGTAGATCGTGATGAATACCTCGAAGGGATGGCTTGGAAGCGACAGGTGCATCAGGAGAATGGAACCATTCTTCTTGAGACCTACAGCTACGAGAATTCAGAAGGCCGTCTGCTCGACGCATTGGCAGAAAAGATCGCGCCTTTCGTGACCCTTAAGCCCCGTCCACGCGAAGAGCTATTCGATCGGGTTATGCAGATGAACCAGGTCGACGGTTTTGTGCAGCTCTTGGGCAACTTCCTGCGGAACTTTAAGAGTGGAGGCTATGCATATGAGGACTGCGAACGCAAAGCGCAGTCCGCAAAGCTTGGCAAACGCGCCGCCGCTTTTTTGTCGGTGTTCAGGCCTGTCTATGAGGCCTATCAGGACCGCCTCGGCACGCGGATCGATTTTGAAGACATGGTATTGCGTGCGGCCAATTATGTTGAAACGGGCCAATACAAAAGCCCGTTTCGCCATATTCTGGTTGATGAGTTTCAGGATATTTCAAGAAGTCGGGCAAGATTGGTCAAAGGCTTGCTTGGCCAACACAGTGATGCCCGCCTGTTTGCGGTAGGGGATGACTGGCAGTCCATCTATCGATTTGCCGGATCTGACATTCATCTGATGCGCAACTTCGGCGAAGAATTCGGCGGGACGTTCAATGGGAAAAGCGGGGTGCATCGAACTGTCGACCTTGGGCGGACCTTCCGGTCCGTCGACAAGATTGCCTTTGCCGCCCGTCATTTTGTTTTGCAAAACCCGACTCAGCTCGAAAAAATCGTAATTCCGGCCGGGACAACGGAAGAAGCGGCTATCCGGATCGTCTCGACCTTCCGCCATGATGGTGAAGAAAAGTTGAGGGGCGTCCTCTCAGAATTACAGTTGCGGGCAGAAGCTGATGGACGTCAGGGCACTGTCTTGATGCTGGGACGCTATCGCCATTCCATGCCAGAGCAAATGAGGGATTTGCGCCGGTCGTTTCCGGATCTGGATATCACCTTCAAGACGATCCACGCCTCCAAGGGGTTGGAAGCTGACCATGT
>NZ_LWGH01000551.1:0-4034 GCF_001635395.1 Sulfitobacter sp. HI0129
ACTAACGTCAAACTCCACTTCACTTGTTCCATATTTTTTCAACGCTATAAACGAAGCACGCTCGCCCCGACGCAGTTTTGGGGGAAGATGTGGGACAAACGTACAACCAGCCCTTGGGCGGCAACGAGATGCCGCGCTTTGCCGGACCATCGACGATGATGCGGCTTCCCGCCTGCGCGGATGCGGCGGGGCTGGATGCCTGTTTCGTGGGTGTGCCGCTGGATATCGGCACCTCGAACCGGGCGGGCACGCGTTTCGGCCCGCGCCAGATCAGGGCCGAATCCAGCATGTTGCGGCCCTACAACATGGCCACGGGCGCGGCACCCTTCGACGCCATGCAGGTGGGGGATGTGGGGGACGTGCCGCTCAACACCTTCGATCTGAAGGACAGCGTGGCGCGCATCGCCGCTTTCTACCGCGACCTGCTGCGCCATGACGTCGTGCCGCTGACGCTGGGCGGGGATCACACGCTGACCTATCCGGTCCTGCAGGCGATTGCCGAAAAGCACGGGCCGGTGGCGCTGATCCACGTCGATGCCCATGCGGACATCAACGACGAGATGTTCGGCGAAAAGATCGCCCATGGCACCCCGTTCCGCCGCGCCTTCGACGAAGGGCTGCTGAACAACGAAAAGGTCTACCAGATCGGGTTGCGCGGCACCGGCTATGCGGCGGATGATTTCGACTGGTCGCGCCGGCAGGGATGGACGGTGGTGCAGGCAGAGGACTGCTGGGGCCAGTCGCTCAAGCCGCTGATCGGGCGTATCAGGCAGGAGATCGGCAATACGCCCACCTATATCACCTATGACATCGACAGCCTCGACCCCGCTTTTGCCCCCGGCACCGGCACGGTGGAAATCGGCGGGCTGACCACCTGGCAGGCACTGGAGCTGATCCGGGGCTGTGCCGGGCTCAACGTCGTGGGGGGCGATCTGGTCGAGGTCTCACCACCCTATGACCCAAGCGGCAACACGGCCCTGATCGGGGCGAACCTGCTGTATGAAATGCTTTGCATCCTGCCGAAAAACCAAACCGCCACAGACTGAAAACAGGGGAAAACGACATGACACGTAAATTCTTGAACCGTCGCAGTTTCATGGGCTCGACGCTTGCCGCCGGGGGGCTGGCCAGCCTTGCCACGCCCAACCTGCTGCGCGCGCAGTCCGACCGTTCGCTGAAGGTCGGCACCTATGGGGGCTATTTTCAGGACAGCTTCAACGAACATATCTTTCCCGATTTCACCGCCGCGACCGGCATCGCCGTGGAGTCCATCGGGGAGCCCACGGGCGAGGCGTGGCTGGTGCAGCTGATGACGGCGGCGCGGGCCAATCAGGCGCCCGCCGATGTTTCGATGATGGCGCAGGTCGCGCGCATCAAGGGGGAGCGCGCCAAGCTCTGGGCCCCGCTCGATGAAGCGGCCCTGCCCAATGCGGCGAACCTGCCGGACCATTTCGTGCATCGCTACGAAGACGGCTCCATCAACGGGCTGGGAGCCGTGGCGTGGTACATCACGCTGGTGACGAATACGGATGTCTACGCACAGGAGCCTTCTTCATGGAAGGCGTTGTGGGATCCGGCCAACGAGGACAAGCTGGGGCTGCTGGCGCTTGCCACCAACTCCTTCCTGCTGGAGATCACGGCGGAAACCTGGTTCGACGGGACCGAAATCCTCGACACGGAGGAGGGTATTCTGGAGGTCATGAACAAGCTCGCTGAGGTAAAGCCCAACGTGCGCCTGTGGTACCGGGACGAAGGCCAGTTCCAGCAGGCGCTGGAAACCGGCGAGATCCCGATGGGGCAGTATTATCACGATGTCACCGGTCTGGCGGCGGCGGACGGCAAGCCCGTGCGCTCGACCTTCCCGGCAGAGGGCGGCGTGCTCGATTCCGGGTCGTGGTGCGTGTCCAAGGCTTCCGACAAGGTCGCCGAGGCGCAGGAATTCATGAACTACATGTGCCAGCCCGAAATTCAGGCCAAGCTGTCGCGTTTCGTGGGCACCGCGCCCACGGTGCGCCGCGACCTTACGGATTTGACGGATGAGGAATACGGCGCGGTTGCAAGCTCCATCGATCCGATCCTGCCGCGCTATGACGTCTATAGCGAGCGTGAGGACTGGCTGAACCAGAAATGGTCCGAACTGGTGGTCGGATAATGCTGCTGCAGCCTGCCGCCCGGCGCGGCAGGCCGCAACCGGCACACCTGAAGGAGCGCGGTTTTCGATGACCCAGATACGTATTGAAAACGCCACGAAGATGTACGGCGATTTCGCGGCCGTGCGCGATGTGTCGGTGGATATCCCCGACGGCAGTTTTGTCTGCCTTCTGGGCCCCTCGGGCTGCGGCAAGACGACCCTGCTGCGGCTCGTGGCGGGGTTGGAAGACCTGAGCGAGGGCGCCCTGATCGTGGGCGGCGAGGATTATGGCGACATCCCCGCCCACAAACGCGAATTCGGCATGGTATTCCAGTCGCTGGCGCTGTTTCCGCATCTGACCGTCGCGGAGAACATCGCCTATCCGCTTAAGGTACGCGGTGCCCCGGCGGCGGAACGGCGGGCACGGGCGCGCGAATTGCTCGATCTGGTCAAGCTGCCCGGGGTCGAAGACCGCTATATCCACCAGCTTTCGGGCGGTCAGCGCCAACGCGTCGCCATTGCGCGGGGGCTTGCGATCGATCCCAAGGTGTTTTTGCTAGACGAGCCGCTTTCGGCGCTGGATGCCAACCTGCGTGAGCATATGCAGATCGAACTGCGCCAGTTGCAGAAAGATCTGGGCGTGACCACCATCGTCGTGACCCATGATCAGCGCGAAGCCATGTCGATGGCCGATATCGTGATCCTGATGAAAGAGGGCGAGGTGCAGCAGGTCGGCACACCGATGGAGATTTACCGCAATCCGGCAAATCCCTTCGTCGCCAATTTCATCGGGGTCAGCAATCTGATCGCCGGGCGGCTCGTCGACGACCGGACCTTTGATGCCGAAGGCACCGAGATACGCCTTGCCCCCGAAGATATCCTGCACGTCGCCGCGCCTGCCCGCGCCACGCTGAGCCTGCGGCCCGAGGATGTCGTGGTGCATGCCGATGCGGAGCGCGGCCAGTTTCGGGGAAAGGTCGTCTTTCTGCGCGATCTGGGGGCCAGCGTGGAGATCCTGCTGCGGGTGGGAGAGATGGAGATCACTTCCGTCTGCGCCCCGCAGAGCCGTCCCGACGTGTCCGTGGGCGACGATGTGGGCGTCGAGTTCCTGACCGGGCGCGCCACGGTGCTGGCGCTGTGAGCGGCGTGGCGGACAGGCTGAGGGACAATGGGGTCGCGGTCTATCCCACCGCGATGCTGCTGGTGTTCTTTCTCATCCCGTTTCTTATCATGTTCGCCGTCAGCTTCTTCAGCCGCGACGAGGGCGCGTTCTTTACACCGGCTTTCGATCTGGCGAACTACGCGCGCTTTTTGTCGCCGTTCTTTTTCAAGGTGCTTGTCACGTCGCTGGGCCTGTCCGCGGCGGCGGCGGTGATCTCGGTCGGAGTTGCGGTGCCCTTTACCTATTTCGTCACGCGGATGGGGGCGGGGGCGCAATCGGTCATTCTGGTGTTCCTGCTGTCGGTGCTGTCCCTGTCGGAGGTGATCATCGGCTTTGCTTGGTCCACGCTCTTGTCGCAGACCGCCGGGATCGGCAACCTGCTGGCGGCACTGGGCATCCTTGAGTCCTCGCGCAGTTTCACGCCCTCGCTGGGGGCGCTGCTGCTGGGGCTGTGCTATCTGGGTTTTCCCTATGCGGTTCTGGTGATCTATCCCGCGCTGTCGCGGCTTGACCCGGAACTGCCGGAGGCCGCGCGGATGCTCGGCGCCTCGCCCATACGCAGTTTCTTCAACATCGTCGTGCCGATGCTTCGCAACACGATAACCGGGGCGCTGATCCTTGTCTTCGTCTTCACCCTGGGGGCCTATCTCTTGCCGCAGGTGCTGGGGCGACCGCAGCACTGGACGTTGTCGGTGCATATCACCGATCAGGCGATCTTTCAGTCGAACCTGCCCTTCGCGG
>NZ_LWGH01000552.1:0-4933 GCF_001635395.1 Sulfitobacter sp. HI0129
CGGTGGGGCGCGCTGCACGAATCCCGGGCAGATCCGCCTGCAGAGAGGGGCTTCGCTACCCGCTGGGGGTGAATGACGTTTCTATCCTTGCGTGAGTGCGGTACAGGGAAGCAACGACCGGGCAAATGGGATGAGTTGCGATGGCCGATGGGATGGAAACCGAAAGCCGGAAGTTGCTGGGCCGGTTGCGCGACGCCATGGCGAGCGATGACGCCGGGCAGGCGCGGCTGGACAAGATCACCCATCTGATCGCAAGCTCGATGGGCTGCGAGGTCTGTTCCATCTACCTTTTCCGCGATGAGGATACGCTCGAACTCTGCGCGACGGAGGGTCTGAAGGCGGACGCGGTCCATCAGACGCGGATGAAGCTGGGCGAGGGCCTCGTCGGCAAGGTCGCCAAGAAACGCACCGTGGTGAACACGCCCGATGCCCCCCATGCGCCGGGGTTTCGATTCATGCCCGAAACCGGCGAAGAGATTTATTCCAGCTTCCTCGGCGTGCCGATCCAGCGGCTGGGGGCGACGCTGGGCGTGCTGGTCGTGCAGTCGCGGACGGCGCGGGAATTCTCGGCCGATGAAACCTATGCGCTGGAAGTCGTGGCCATGGTGCTGGCGGAGATGGCCGAGCTTGGCGCCTTCGTGGGCGAGGGTGCTGCCATGTCGGCCCGGCACCAGCATTCGATGCTGCTGCGCGGCACCGTGGGGCAGGAGGGCGTGGCCGAGGGGCACGTCTGGCTGCATGAGCCGCGCGTCGTCGTCTCCAACGTCATTGCCGACGATCCGGAACGCGAATGCGAGCGGCTGGGCGAGGCGGTGGATCAGCTTCGCGTGGGGGTGGACGAAATGCTCACCATGACCACCGACAAGGAACAGCAGCAGGTGCTGGAAGCCTACCGCATGTTCGCCACCTCGAAAGGCTGGATGCGCCGGATGGAGGAAGACATCCGCAGCGGTCTTTCCGCCGAGGCGGCGGTGGAAAAGCAGCAATCCATGGCGCGCGCCCGGCTGGGGCAGGTGCCAGACGCCTATCTGCGCGACCGGCTGTCGGACCTTGACGATCTGTCCAACCGGCTGCTGCGCATCCTGACCGGGCAGGGCAGCGACACGGGCGCTGAGATGCCCGCCGATCCGATCCTTGTGGCGCGCAACATCGGCCCCGGAGAACTGCTGGAATATGGCCGGTCCCTGCGGGGCATCGTGCTGGAGGGCGGATCGGTCGGCAGCCATGCCGCCGTGGTGGCGCGGGCGCTGGCGATTCCGCTGATCGTGAACGCGGGGCGCATCACCGAGGAGGCGCTGAACGGCGACCACATCATGGTGGACGGCGAGCAGGGTGTCGTGCATCTGCGGCCCGACGACAACGTGGCCTCGGCCTTCCGCGACAAGATCGCCATGCTGGCCGCCGCGCAGGAACGCTATTCCTCGATCCGGGACAAGCCTGCCGAAACCCGTTGCGGCACCGTCATCGGGCTGCATATGAACGCGGGCCTGATGGCGGACCTGCCGTCGCTGGTCAGTTCGGGGGCCGAAGGGGTGGGGTTGTTCCGGACCGAGCTTCAGTTTCTGGTGCGCAACCAGATGCCCAAGCGCACGGAGCTTGCGGCCCTATATGCCCGGGTGCTGGATGCCGCGCAGGAAAAGCGCGTGGTGTTCCGCACGCTCGATATCGGGTCGGACAAGGTGCTGCCCTATATGAAGCCCAACGAGGAGCCGAACCCGGCGCTGGGCTGGCGCGCGATCCGGGTGGGGCTGGACAAGCCCGGTGTCATGCGGATGCAGTTGCAGGCACTGATCCGGGCCGCGAACGGGCGCCCGCTGACGGTCATGTTCCCCTTTGTCGCCCAGTTCGAGGAATACCGCGCCGCCCGCGCGGAGATGGACAAGACACTGGCCCGGGAGGCGCGGCTCGGCCATGTGCTGCCATCGAAGATCGAGGTGGGGGCGATGCTGGAAACCCCCAGCCTTGCCTTTGCGCCGCGCCAGTTCTTCGAGCAGGTGGAGTTCCTGTCGATCGGGGGCAATGACCTCAAGCAGTTCTTCTTTGCCGCCGACCGCGAGAACGAGCGGGTGCGCAAGCGCTACGATTCGCTCAACATCAGCTTCCTGACCTTTCTGGAGCGGATCGTGGAGCGCTGCCGGGAGACGAATACCCAGCTGTCCTTCTGTGGCGAGGACGCGGGCCGCCCGGTGGAGGCGCTGTGTTTCGCCGCCATTGGGCTGCGCACGCTGTCCATGCGCCCGGCCTCCATCGGGCCGGTCAAGAGCCTGCTGCGCCGCTGCGATCTGGGCGAGGTGCGCGAGGTGATCGACCGCGCCCGCGAGGATGGCGAGATGTCGGTGCGCGGCGCGGTGATGGACTATGTGCGCACGGTGCATCAATCCCCCTGAACGCCTGCCGCGCGCCCCGGGCGGGCGTCGGTTTTTCGAGTATTTTCAAAAGGGTGAAGGGGCGGTGTGCTAGGGGGCAAGCCGGGCCGCGCGGCTTTGGGTGGCTGCGCGGACCACTTGGGCGAGTTCCGCGAGCCGGGGATGCAGCGGGTTGCTGCGTCGCCAGACCATGCCGATGGTGCGCTGGGGTTCCGGCGCGGCCAGCCGGCTGACGGCGACATCGGCGGAGCGGGTTTCGATCTCTACCGCCATTTCGGGAATCAGCGTGACGCCGAAGCCCACGCCCACCATCTGCACCAGCGTCGACAGGGTGCTACCGTCCAGCCATTCGCGAGGCAGGGCGGGACTCATGTTGCAGAAGGACAGGGCCTGATCGCGGAAGCAGTGGCCTTCCTCCAGCAGCAGGAGGCGCATTTCGCGCAGCCGTTCGCGGCCCGGCACGGGTTTGTCGGCATCCGCCGCCGGGCGGACCAGCACGAAGGATTCCGAAAAGAGCGGCACCTCCGTCAGGGTGGGTTCGGACACCGGAAGCGCCACGATGGCCGCGTCGAGCCCGCCTTGAGACAATTCCTCGATCAGGCCGGAGGTCTGGGTCTCGCGCACCTGAAGCGCCACCGCCGGGTATTGCGCGGTGATGCGGGTGATGACGCGGGGCAGCAGATAGGGGGCCACCGTGGGAATCACGCCGAGGCGCAGCCGCCCGGCCAGACGGTCCTGCATGGTGCGCGAAAGGTCGTCGAGTTCATCCGCCGCGCGCAGGATTTCCCGCGCGCGGGGGGCGAAGGTTTCCCCGAAGGTGGTGAGCTGCACCTTTTTGGCGCTGCGATCGAAGAGAAGTGTGCCCAGCGATTGTTCCAGTTCCTTGATCTGGACGGAAAGCGCGGGCTGGGAAATGGCGCAGGCATCCGCCGCCCGCCCGAAGTGCCCGTGCCGGGCCAGCGCGTCGAAATATTTCAACTGTCGGAGGGTGAAGTTCGCCATATGGTATGGTTATCGGACCTATTAGTATTTTCAACTTAAACTTATCGGTCCGATTTGTTAAGTGACCTTAGGAACGCGCCGGTTCCGGCCTGCCGAAGGGCCGCCGGGATGGCCTGCCGTACCGGCCCCGTTCGGGGCCTGACGGATGGCACGGCGCACTGACAAACAATAACAGGAGAGTATCATGGACGGTAACGATACAGGCGGCAAATGCCCCGTTGTGGGCGGCTTTCCCGCACATACCAAGCACGGGGTCCGGTCGAACCGTGACTGGTGGCCCAACCAGCTGAACCTCAAGATCCTTCACCAGAACACGAAGGAATCGAATCCCCTGCCGGAGGATTTCAACTACGCCGAGGAATTCGAGAAGCTGGACCTTGAGGCCCTGAAGAAGGACGTCATGGACCTGATGACCGATTCGCAGGACTGGTGGCCCGCGGACTGGGGGCACTACGGGCCCTTCTTCATCCGCATGGCGTGGCACAGCGCCGGCACCTACCGTACCGCGGACGGGCGCGGCGGCTCGACCTCGGGCACGCAGCGTTTCGCGCCGCTCAACAGCTGGCCGGACAACGGCAACCTCGACAAGGCGCGGCGTCTGCTGTGGCCGATCAAGCAGAAGTACGGCAACCAGATCTCCTGGGCCGACCTGATGATCTTTACCGGTAACTGCGCGCTGGAATCCATGGGGTTCGAGACCTTCGGCTTTGCCGGCGGGCGCGAGGACATCTTCGAGCCGGAGGACGACATCTACTGGGGGTCCGAAGACACCTGGCTGACCTCCAGCCGCTATAGCGGCGACCGTGAGCTGGAAAACCCGCTGGCCGCCGTTCAGATGGGCCTGATCTACGTGAACCCCGAAGGACCGGACAGCAACCCCGATCCGCTGGCATCGGCCCGCGATATCCGCGACACCTTTGGCCGCATGGCGATGAACGACGAGGAAACCGTCGCGCTGGTGGCGGGTGGTCATACCTTCGGCAAGTGCCACGGTGCGGGCGATCCGGAGCTGATGGGCCCCGAGCCCGAAGGTGCGACGATCGAGGATCAGGGCTTTGGCTGGATCAGCAAGTTCGAATCCGGCAAGGGCATCCACACGATCACCAGCGGGCTGGAAGGCGCATGGACGCCCACGCCGACCCAGTGGGACATGACCTATTTCGACATGATGTTCGATTACGAATGGGAACTGACCAAGAGCCCCGCGGGCGCATGGCAGTGGGAGCCGAAGGATCCCGAGGCCAAGACCCTGGTACCGGACGCGCATGACCCCGAAAAGCGCAACCCGCCGATGATGTCGACTGCGGACCTCGCGCTCAAGGTCGATCCGATCTACGAGCCCATCGCGCGGCGGTTCCACAAGAACCCCGAGGAATTCGCCGATGCCTTTGCACGCGCGTGGTTCAAGCTGACGCACCGCGACATGGGGCCGGTGTCGCGCTACCTCGGCCCCTGGGTGCCGCAGGAGACGCTGATCTGGCAGGATCCGGTACCGGCCGTGGATCACGAGTTGATAGACGCGGAGGACGCGCGCGCGCTGAAGGCCAAGGTGCTGGAAACCGGGC
>NZ_LWGH01000553.1:0-4487 GCF_001635395.1 Sulfitobacter sp. HI0129
CGAATATACCAACGAAGAGGTGATGTTCCCCGACCTGCCCCCCCGGCAGGACAAGGCGGATTTCGGCGACATGCAGGCAAGGTTCGTGGATATCGAGATGGCCGCCCATGGCGGAACGGTGGTGGAGATCGCCCGCGACGACGCAGGCCAGTGGCAGGTGGTGCGCGACGGGCGCTACAACCGCCGGATCACCCCGCTCGAGACCGCGATGACCCTCGATGGCCCCGCCGCGGGGCATCCGCGCCTGCAGACCAATGACGACCCCACGGGGAAACAGGTGATCGGCACGCTCAACAACTGCGCGGGCGGCATGACCCCATGGGGCACATGGCTGATGGCGGAGGAGAATTTCCACGGCTACTTCTGGAGCGACGCGGAAGAGACCGACGGCACGGCAACGGCAGACAGCGGCAACCCCGAGGCGACGTCATACGGGCGCTACGGCGTACCCGGCAAATGGTATGCATGGGGCCGGTTCCATGACCGGTTCAATATCGACAAGGAGCCGCGGATGCCCAACAAGTTCGGCTGGATCGTCGAGGTGGACCCGATGGACCCGGAGTCCGTTCCCGTCAAACATACCGCGCTGGGACGCTTCCGCCATGAAGGTGCCGAAACCACCGTCAGCAGCGACGGCAGACTGGTGGTCTACATGGGGGACGACGCGCGTTTCGACTACCAGTACAAATACGTCTCCGACGGCACCGTGTCCGACGACCGCGCCGCCAATGGAAAACTGCTTTCCGAAGGCACGCTTTACGCCGCGCGTTTCGACGAGGACGGAACCGTGCATTGGTTGCCATTGATCCATGGGACGGGTCCTCTCGCGGCCGAAAACGGCTTTGCCGATCAGGGCGACGTGATGATCGACGCCCGCATTGCCGCCGACCTGCTGGGCGCCACCCCCATGGACCGCCCGGAGGACGCGCAACCCCGCGGCGACGGCGCCGTCTATGTCATGCTGACCAACAATACCCGGCGCGAAGACGCGAATGCCGCCAACCCCCGCCCCGACAACGCCTTCGGCCATATCATCGAGATCCGCGAAGACGGCGGCGACCACGCGGCGGAGCGCGGGACATGGTCGATCCTCGTGCAATGTGGCGACCCGCAGATCGCGGGCGTCGGTGCGCAGTGGAACCCCGACACGTCGGAAAGCGGCTGGTTCGCGAGCCCCGACAATTGTGCCATCGACAACGCCGGAAGGCTCTGGGTTTCGACCGATCAGGGCAGCAAGTGGGACAAGACCGGCAAGTCAGACGGGCTCTATGCGCTGGAAACCGAAGGTCCGGCGCGCGGCACCGGCAAGCTCTTCTTTCGCTGCCCCGTCGGCGGTGAGATGTGCGGCCCCTATTTCACCCCGGACGATGAAACGCTCTTTCTCGCCGTCCAGCATCCCGGCACGGACGGAACGAAAGCCCTCGAAGGGTTCGAGCGGGAAAGCACTTTTGCCGACCCGGCCACCCGCTGGCCGGATTTTGACCCCGCGATGCCGCCCCGCCCCTCCGTTCTGGCGGTGACGAAACGCGGCGGCGGCAAGATCGCCGGGTGACGCAACTTTCGCCGGGGCGTTCCGCACCAGCGGACCGCCCCGAAGCGGCAGATCAATCCCCCGGAGCGAGGCAATCCCTCAGGGCTCCGGCCATGTCACGCAGCAGCGCAGGGTAAAGGCCCGCCCCCGGCTCCAGCCCTGCCCCCACGGGATCGAGCGTGCCGAAACGGACCTCGCTGCCTTCGGTCGCCGTTTCCAGCAAGCGTCGGTCGGTCTGCGGCTCGGCAAAGATGCACAGGATGCCGCGGTCCCGCACCGCATCGCGTATTTCGGCAAGCCGTGCGGCACCCGGTGCCAGGGCTTCGGTATCGGCCAGCGCGCCCGAAGCCTCTATACCGAACCGGGCTTCGAAATGATGATAGGCGTCATGCGCGACCAGAAACGGCTTTCCCCGTGCGGGTGCGAGAGTTTTGGCGATTTCCTCCTCCAGCGCGGCAAGCTCTGCCTGACCTGCGCGGGCGTTCTCAAGATAGAGCGCGGCATTGTCGGGGTCCTGCTCTGCCATCGCCTCCGCGATGGGGCCGAGCCAGAGTGCCGCGTTGCGCGGATCGAGCCAGAGGTGCGGGTCGCCGCCTGCATGGCCCTCTTCTTCATGCTCATCCGCCTCGTGGCCATCCTCCTCATGCTGCTCGTCCATCCCTTCGGATGCTTCCTCCGCGCCATGCGCGTGACCACCGAAAAGCGCCCCCTCCCGCAGGGGCAATGCCAGCGTGCCGGACACTTCCGCCAGTGTCAGCACCTCCGCCTCGGGGGCCAGACTGTCGATGGACCCGCCCAACCAAGGGGTCAGCACCGGACCCACCCAGACCACCAGATCGGCTTCCGACAGGCTGCGCGCCTCCGACGGGCGCATGGCGTAATCATGGGGGGAGGCACTGGGCGGCAGCAGCAGCGAAGGCGCGCGCCCGGCCCCCTCCATCACGCGGGAAACGAGCGCATGGACGGGTGCGATATCGGTCGCCACCCGGGGCACCTCGGCCCGGAGAAGGGTCGGTATCGCAGCGGTCAGGGCAAGGCCGAGCGTCAGCAGGGCGGAACGTGATCTGGGCATGGCGGACTCCTTGGGAAAGTCGGGGCTTGCTACCTTGTATGTTATAACATATCAATAGCCAAAACGCAGGACATCCCATGACCGCCCTTGGCTTTACCCAGCACGATCACGCCAAATGCGTCCGCTCCGGCCTCGCCGCCGCAGAGGCCCAGTGCCGCGCGCGCAAGCTGCGGCTGACCCCGGTACGCCGCCGGGCGCTGGAAATTCTGCTTTCGGAGCATCGCGCGCTGGGGGCCTATGACCTGCTGGCGCGACTGTCCGAAGAGGGCCTCGGCTCCCAGCCGCCGGTCGCCTACCGCGCGCTCGATTTTCTGGTGAAGGCGGGTTTCGCCCACAAGGTCGAGGCGCTGAACGCCTATCTCGCCTGTGCCCATCTGGGCGATGACCATGCGCCCGCCTTCCTGATCTGCCGCGCCTGCCGGTCGGTCGCCGAAACAGCGACGACCCCGCGGCAGGGCCGCCTCGGTGCCGCGGCCGAGGAAGCCGGGTTTCTCATCGAACGCACGGTGGTCGAGGCGCAGGGCCTCTGCCCCGCCTGCCGGAAGGCTGCCGCATGAGCCTCATCGCCGCCCGCGGCCTCGGCCTGCGGCGCGATGGCCGCTCCATCCTGGAAAACGTCAATTTCTCCATCGAGAAGGGAGAGATCGTGACGATCGTCGGCCCCAACGGATCGGGCAAATCCAGCCTGCTGCGCGCGCTCATCGGCGCGATGGAGCCGGATGCGGGCCGGGTGGAGCGTATGCCGGGCCTGCGCATCGGCTATGTTCCCCAGAAGCTGCATATCGACCCGACGCTGCCGCTTACGGTGCGGCGGTTCCTGTCGCTGCCGCGTCGCTGGCCGCGCGCCGCGCTGGACGCGGCGCTGGCCCAGGCCGGAACGGCGGATCTGGCGCGGCGGCAGATGACGGATCTTTCGGGCGGTCAGTTCCAGCGCATCCTCCTTGCCCGCGCCCTGCTGGGAAACCCCCACCTGCTGATCCTCGACGAGGCGACGCAGGGGCTCGACCAGCCGGGTGCCGCGTCTTTCTACCGGCAGATCGAGGCAGTGCGCGCCGAACTGGGCTGCGCCGTCCTGATGGTGAGCCATGATCTCCATGTCGTCATGGCGGCCTCGGACCGGGTGCTCTGCCTCAACGGGCATGTCTGCTGCGAAGGCGCCCCCGAAGTCGTGGCGGACGCGCCCGAGTACCGCGCGCTCTTCGGGTCGGGCACGCAGGGCGCGCTGGCGCTCTACCGGCACGATCACCACCATTCACACGACCACGATCACCATCATGATCACACCCATGACCATGCAGGCCGGGACGCGAACCCATGATGTCCCTGCTGGATGATTTCGCGGTCCGCGCGGCATTGGCGGGGCTGGGGGTCGCACTGGCCACCGCGCCGCTGGGGTGTTTCGTGGTCTGGCGTCGCATGGCCTATTTCGGCGATGCCACCAGCCACGCGGCCTTGCTGGGGGTGGCGCTCGCGCTGGCCACGCAACTTCCCATCCTCGCCGGGGTGCTCATCGTGGCCCTGTTGATGGCGCTGGCTGTCACCGGTCTTACCCAGCGCCGGCTGGGGCAGGATGCGCTGCTGGGGGTGCTGGCCCATGGTGCGCTGGCGGCGGGGCTGGTCGCGGTTTCGCTGCTGCCGGGGCGGCGGATCGACCTGCAGGCCTATCTCTTCGGAGAGATACTGGCCGTCACCCGCGCCGATCTGGCGGTGATCTGGATCGGTGCCGCTGCCGTGGGCGCGCTGCTCGCATGGCGCTGGTCGGCGCTCCTCGCGGCCACGCTGAACCGCGATCTGGCGCAGGCGGCGGGGCTGAAACCCGCGCGCGAGGATCTGGTGCTGACACTGGCGCTCGCCATCACGGTCGCGGTGGCGATCAAGGTGGTG
>NZ_LWGH01000554.1:0-8152 GCF_001635395.1 Sulfitobacter sp. HI0129
CGGCATCCAGATAGCGAACCAGCCCTTCGATACCGAGCACCTCGCGCCCCTCGAAATCGAACATCTCGTCCATGTCCACGTAAAGGCACCAGCGATCCCGGCCATAGGTCATGGCCGGCCAGCCGCGTATCAGGTCTTCATAGCGCGCAAGCGGCAGGTCGCATTGGTCGATCACCGTCCCGGGTTCAGCCTTGATGCGGGCGATCGTGTCATCGGTCGAGCCGTTGTCGATAAAGACGAAATGGCGAATGCCCATGGCGCGGTAATGATCGAAGAATGCATCGAGGTAATAGCTCCCGTCGCGCACGAGCGCGATCAGGATCACCTCTTCCGGCCCGCTCTCCAACCGCCGGGGCCCGTGCAGGTGCCGCAGCCGCGCGGCAAAGCGTCGGCGGCGCCAAGCGGTCCGCAGGCGATGGCGCAGACCTTTCAGCACGGAACGGAACGGGTTGGACGCATTTTCATCCCCGCGTGATACGCCAGCCCCGCTTCCGGGTCCACTGCGCAACACGTTCCCTGCTTCCAAATGGGATCAAATCCCGGGGGTCCGGGGGCTGGCCCCCGGCTCCGCCGACCGAAGTCACGGGCGGGCGGCCTTCGCCTCCCGACTGCGCATTTCGGGGTGATAGACGGCCTCCCGCTGGCGGCCTGCCCGCTTTGCCGCGTAAAGGGCAACGTCGGCATCCGACAGCACCCCCTCCCGCGTTGCGCGCGCGCCCTCTGGCAGACGCGCGATACCGACACTGGCAGAGACATGACAGGTCTCCGCGCCGTAGGGGATCGGCGCGTCGAGCCGCGCGATCAACCTCCGGGCGATGCGGCGCGGGGCGTGATCGTCATCAACGCCGGGCAGGATGATGACGAACTCGTCACCCCCGACACGCGCGACGATGTCGCCCTGCCGGGTCTCCTCCACCATGACCCGGGCCACCTGCTGCAGCACATGATCCCCCGCAGGATGGCCCAGCGTATCATTGACCTGCTTGAAGAAATCGAGGTCCACCTGAAGCACCGCCAGTGGCGTCCCGGCAGTGCAGAGCCGCCCCAACAGGTGGTCGACGGCCCGGCGGTTCTTCAAGCCGGTGAGCGTATCGGTGAAGGCCTGTTCCTCCGCCGCGATCTTGGCGCCCTGCAGCCGCAGGTTGAGCCGACGGGAGGCTTCCATCGCCGCTGACTTAGCTTCGATCAGGTAGAGCATTTCCACCGCCATATCCGTGGCCGCGAAATCCGCGCTGGTGAGCTTGTAGCGCTGGACAGCGTCATGGACGCCGATCCCGAAGGACAGGTCGATCACGATGCTATCCGCGCTCAGCGGCAGCAATAGGCCCTTCATCTCCGTCCGGGGCGCTTCGGCGAAGGCCAGTTGCAGCGTCCTTGTGCCCGCTGCAACGAGTCCGGCAAGCGTCGCCCCCCGCGCGGGCGCCGGATGCGGAAGACCTCGCTGAACTGCGCGCCCTCCAGCACGCGGTCGGGGCGCAGCTTTTGCATAGTGGGTCCCGCGTGGCGGATGTGGCCCGCACCGTCCATCATCAGGTGCAGGGGGCAAAGCTGATCCAAAAGCGGCACCAGCGCGGCCACGTCGTGGGGGACCTCCCCCAGCCCGGGCGGCATCATCCTGCCCGAAGCCCCAGAAGGAATTCGCGGCCCTGGGCAAAATCCGCCTCCACCAGCCGGATGAATACGGTTTCCGTTCCATCGCCCGCGCCCGAATGTTCCAGCAGGACAAGCGCGCCGTAATCGTCCGCCATGCCGCGCAGCACGCCCATCAGCACATGGCCATACCCCTGCACCGCGGCTTCGCATTCCAGCCGGTAGAGGCCCTCCGCCTCGTCATGCAGCGACAGCGCCGGAAGATAAAGCTCCGGCACGGCAAGCCGCGCCCGGTCGGGCAGATCGTCCAGAGACTGCAGGAACTCGGAAAAGGTCACGCCCCCGAAGCGCAGCAGCCGGCGCACCGCTTCGCAGGCCGAGGCAGACACTAGAAAACTGCCGATGTCCTCCATCACTTCGCAGCGCGAGCGTTGCAGCACATGGGACACGCCGTCGAGCAGCCGTGGCGTTACCGCATCGTCATAGGCCAGCATCGCTTCGAAATCCGTGATCTCGACCCGGGCGGTCCGCGTCACCCGGTGCCATGTCTCCTCTCCGTATCGGTTGCAAACGTATCTCTGGATGCTGCGGTTGATGAGACCGTGCATGTCACCACTCCCGTAGATACCCCCGTCGCCACTCTGCCCCGCAAAGCATTAACATTCGCCCAACGGCGCAGGATCGTCGTGGCGGGCCCGGGGCATCAGAAGTCGGTGGGCGCGCCGCCTTCGGCCTTGCGGCGGGCGACGAAATCGGCCAGTTCCTCGCGCCGGGCCTCCTCGAGCGGTGGCGCCTCGAAGGAGGCCACAATCTCGCGGAACATGTGGTGGGCGCGCTCCGGCGTCCAGACGGCACCTGCCGCCTCCCAACCTTCGTAGTTTGTCCAGTCGCTCAGGAAAGGCTGATAGAAGGCGGTGGTGTATCTGTCCTGCGTGTGCTGGATGCCGAAGAAATGCCCCGCATTACCGACGGATTTGATCGCATCGATCGCGATCTCATCCGGCCCCGTCGCGCAGATCTCGGGCTGCATGTATCGCTGGATCTGCTGCAGGATCTCGCAATCCATGATGAATTTCTCGGGGCTTGCGATCAACCCGCCCTCCAGCCAGCCGGCCGCGTGATAGACCATGTTGCTGCCCGATTGCACCGCCGCCCAGAGACTGTTGGAGGTTTCCCAGATCGCCTGCCCGTCCGGCACATTGGCGGCACAAACCCCAGAGGAGCGCATGGGCAGCCCGTAGTAGCGACAGAGCTGTCCTGTCATCTGCGTGGCGCGCATGTACTCCGGCGTGCCGAAGGCGGGCGCGCCGGTCTTCATGTCCACGTTGGAGGTGAACGTGCCGATGGCGCAGGGCGCACCGGGGCGGATGATCTGCGCCAGCACCACCGCGCAAAGCGCCTCGGCCAGCGATTGCGCCACCGCACCCGCCATGGTCACCGGGGCCATGGCCCCCGCCAGCGTGAAGGGGGTTACCACCAGCCCCTGCCCCCGCCGCGCAAGACGCATCCAGCCGTCGAGCATGGGCACATCGTGCTTCAGCGGCGAAGTCGAATTGATGTTGGTGTACATCCGCGGGGAGGCATCGAATTCCTCATGGCTCAATCCGCTGGCGATCCGCACCATTTCCATCACGTCCTCGACGCGTTCCTTGCCAAGGCTGTAGGCATGCATCGCCTTGTCGGTGAGCGTCAGCTTGTCATAGAGCACATCGAGATGGCGGACGCTGGCGTGGATATCCACCGGCTCCACCGGATAGCCGCCGGCGAAATGGATGCAGTTGAAATACTGCGTCAGCTTCAGCAGGTCCCGGCATTGCGCCCGTGTGCCGGGGGTCTTGCGCCCCAGCGACAGATCCCAATAGTTCGGCGGGGAAGAAACGTTGCCGAACAGCAGGTTACGCCCCCCGATCGTAATGGTGCGGTCCGGGTTGCGCGGCGTGATGGTGAAGGTGGACGGCGCCTTGGCGATCCATTCCATCACGAAGTCGCGCCCCATGAAAACCACTTCGCCATTGGTCTTGCAGCCCGCCTTGCGCAGGATGTCGAGCGCCTCATGATTCAGAAATGCGATGCCGATTTCTTCAAGGATGCGCATGGCGCCGTCGTGGATCGCTTCCACCCCCTCGGGGGTAAGCGGTTCGGTGGGCGCGTCGCAATTGACGGGCGGTGCCCAGGGCATCTGTTCGATCACCGCCGTACCCCGCCGCGTCCGGGCCCCTGCGCGCCCGCCATGGCGGCTTCTGCGGTTCATGGTCTCGGCCATTGATCGTCCTCCTGCGCTGTACCTGCAGAAGGCCCGATGCGTTTGGGCGCATCCTTTCCGTTCGCGACGGTCCGTGTCGCTTTAGGGCATCATGCGGCACCGATCCGGCGTCACGCGGGCGCCAGACCGTCGAGCCACGCCGGGATATGCCCGATATCCGGCAGCACCGCATCGGCGTCAGGGGCCAGATCTTCGCGCTCCGCCAAACCTGTCAGCACGCCCAGGGTCCGCATCCCCGCCGCCTTGCCGGCATGCAGGTCGTGCAGGCTGTCACCCACCATGACGACTTCGGCAGGCTCCAGCCCCATGGCGGCGCAAAAGGCGCGCAGCTGCCCCGGTTCGGGCTTTCCGCCATGGCCACTGTCGAACCCGGCGACGAAATCGAACAGGTCGGTGACATTCGCCCGCTCCAGATGCAGCCGCGCGGGCGCTTCGGCGTCATTGGTCGCCAGCCCCAGCCGAAGCCCCCGGTCGCGCAATGCCTGCAGAAAGGCGCGCAGAGGCACGGCCTCCTGCTGGGGGGCCTGCGCGGCCTCGTCGTTCAGCATGGCGAGCAGGGCATCGGGCGCCGTGTCGGGGAAATGAGGGGCGAGCGCTGTTGCGACCTCACCCGGGGTGCCGGCGATGACAATGCTGTCGCGGGCGAAGCGGCGCGCCGCGAAATCAAAGCCGATCTGCGCGCCGACCTGCTGTGCGCGCGCGGCGTCGCCCTCTGCCGCGCGCAGCAGAAAGGCCACCGCCCAGGCTTCCCAGGTCGCTGCAAAATCGAAAAGCGTGCCGTCCTTGTCGAACACGATTCCCCGAACCGCGGGGGCGGCCTGTGCGCCGCTCATGTCCAGTTCATCTGCATGCCGCCCGGCAGCGCCGCCCGCGCCATCATCGGGTGTTCATACGGCAGGGCCGATGCATCGCAGAACGCCATGACCCATGCGTCATCCATCATCAGGAAATCGAGTACCGAGGCGAGGAACTCCGGCTGCGCCGCCTGCGCCCGAAGCGAGGATTCGTCCACGCCCGTGGCCCCAAGGAAGACCGGCAGCAGATCGTCATTGGCGGCGAGCCATCCCAGCGCGCGCAGCGCCAGCGTCTCCGCCGTCTCGGGTGTATATGTCATCAAACCTTCCAATTTACGCAGTTTCCGCAACGCTTTGTTAACCTTTCCGGGCAACATTTCTCCAACCTCGAACCTGTGCGGAATGGAGACTGTCGTGCAAGGCAAGATTCTCGTTCTGGATGCGATTGCGACAAACCGTATCATCCTGAAGGTCAAGCTGACAGACGCCTATTACGAGGTCGTACAGGCAGACAGCATTTCCGCCGGGATAAGGCTCGCCCGCAGCTTGACCTTCGACCTCGTGATCACCGCGCTCAGCCTGCCGGACGGCACGGCGGAACGTTTGTGCCGCAAGCTTCATGCCGCACCCGGTTGCGAACATCTTCCCGTCATCGCCATGGGGTCCGGGGCCGATCCGGAAAGGCGGCTCGCCATCCTCAGGGCGGGGGCGCAGATGCTGGCGAAACCGGTGTGCGACACGCTTCTGCTGAGCCAGGTGCGCAGCACGATCCGCATCCACAACGCCGCCGCCGAATGGCGGATGCGCGACGATACATCGCGCGCCCTGGGCATGGCCGAACCCGCCCCCATCTTCGAACGCGCGGGCCGTGCCACGCTGGTGGCCCCCAACCCGGTCGAGGGGCAGCGCTGGATCCGCTGCCTGCGCGCGTCGCTGGGCGGCAGCATCCGCTATTGCGCCCCCGCCGCCGCCCTGCGCGACGCAGGCCTTGACGGCGGACCGGACGCCTTTGTCCTGGTCCAGCCCGAAGACCCCCAATCGCCCGAGGCCCTGCGCCTTGTCTCGGCGCTGCGGGCCAATGCGGCCACGCGGCACAGCGGCATCATGATCGTCCAGATGGCCCCCGACCCGGGGCTTGCCGCCCATGCGCTGGACCTTGGCGCCGACGACGTGATGACCGACGGCTTCGAACCGGCCGAGCTTTCCCTCCGCCTGCGGAACCTGATGCGCCGCAAGCAGATGGATGAACAGATGCGCGCCACGGTGCGCACCGGCGCGCAGGCGGCGATTTTCGATCCCCTGACCGGGCTGCACAACCGCCGCTACGCGATGCCCCATCTGCAGCGTATCGCGGACCACGCCCGGGCGACGGCCCGGCCCTTCGCGGTGATGCTAGCGGATCTGGATCATTTCAAACGGGTCAACGACCGGCATGGCCACGCCGCGGGCGATGCCGTGCTGGCCGAAACCGCCACCCGGTTGCGCAGCAACCTGCGCGCGATGGATATGGTCGCCCGCATCGGGGGGGAGGAGTTCATGATCGTCATGCCCGGCTCCACCCTCAAGGAGGCGAGCGCCGCCGCCCTGCGCCTGTGCAACGACATCAGCGGCACACCGTTCCGGGTGCCGGGAATTGAGGAGCCCATCAGCGTCACCATCAGCATCGGTATGGCGGTCGGTTCCAGCAAGACAGCCGGCAGCGGTGATGCCCCGGAAAACGGGGGCGCCCTGCTGGAAAAGGCGGACAAGGCGCTTTACGCAGCGAAATCCGGCGGACGAAACAAGGTCCGGCTCAGCCGCCCGGCGGCCTGAACCGCTATGGACTTCCCTGCTGCTGCCGCCCCTCCCGATCGGGAATTATCAAACGAAAGCAAGGATAAATTGCGAAACTCTTCGTACCAGACTACGCTCCCCTCATGACGGAAGACCGGCCCCTCCTCGGAATCCTGCTGATGCTGGGGTTTTGCATTGTCGCCCCCATGGGGGACGCTGTTGCAAAGATACTCGGGGCGTCTGTCCCCTTGGTACAGGTGGTGCTTCTGCGGTTCGCCGTACAGGCCGTGCTCCTGCTGCCAATCGTGTCCTTCGCCCGCCCTCGCCCATGGGGCGGACAGGGGCTGATTGGGCTGATCCTTTTGCGTACCTTGCTGCACATTTTCGGCATCGGGGCGATGTTCACCGCCCTGCGCTATCTGGCGCTGGCGGATGCGGTCGCCATCGCCTTCGTGATGCCCTTCTTCATGCTGCTCCTGGGCAAACATGTCCTGAAGGAAGAGGTCGGGCCCCGGCGCCTTTGGGCCTGCGTTGCGGGCTTCATCGGGACGCTTCTGGTCATTCAGCCCAGCTTTGCAGAGGTGGGTTGGCCCGCGCTTCTGCCGGTTCTGGTGGCCGCGAACTTCAGCGTTTTCATGCTGGTGACGCGGCGGATCGCGAAACGGATCGACCCGGTGGAGCTTCAGGCGGTCAGCGGGGGCATGGCGGTGATGCTCGTGCTTCCACTTGTCGTTGCGGGCCAGTTCTTTGGGGCTCCCCTGCTTGCCCCCGTGGTGCCGGATGCCGCGCAATGGGGATTGCTCATTGGAATCGGGGTGCTTGGCACGCTGGCGCATCTGCTGATGACATGGTCCTTGCGCTATGCCCCCTCGGCCACGCTGGCGCCGATGCAATACCTCGAAATTCCCTTTGCGACAGCCCTCGGCCTTGCGATCTTCGGCGAATGGCCAAATGGGCTCGCCGGGCTCGGCATCGTGATCACCATGGCCGCGGGCCTCTATGTCGTCATGCGGGAGCGGGCCAATGCGCGCGGTCGGGTGCCGCCAGCTGCCGCACCAGCGGCTTGAGAAGGCGGCGCGGTGCGATGAGCAACATGCCCGGTCCATCCATCTGGATCTCCACCGGCCCCGTCGCGCGGTTCGACGTGCCGACAAATACATCCGGCGCAAACTCGATACCCTCGATCGGCCAGAGCAGCCCCGCGCTGCGCCCCGTCACCGGCGTCAGGGGAAAGAGCGAGACGATATCGCCCGGCGTGCAGGGCAGCAGCAGCCGGGGCGGCGCGAGGCAGACGATCTCTGTCCGGTCGATCAGCACGCAGGGCCGATGCGGCATCCGGGCCAGCGTATGATAGGCCGCAAGCTGGTGATCGACCCTTCCGCCACCAAAACCCACGCCCAGCACCAGCGGCGCGTCGATCCGGGCCATGGCCTTGCCGAAATCCGTATCGTCCTGCCCCGGCAAGGGATGGAGGATGTCCGCCGGCAGGCGTCTGCGCAGGTCTTCGGGGAGCGAGTCGAAATCACCGATCACGGCCTCCGGCACGCGGCCTGCGGCCAGCGCCAGCGCCGCGCCCCCGTCCGCCGCCACGACTCGCGGGGCCAGCGCTGTGGCCTCTTCGACGTCGCTAATGGAGGCGTCCCCGCCGCCGATGAGCGTTATCGGTGCCGTATCGTGAACAATGGAGGCGATCATGTCCTTTTCGTGCCGTTTTCGAAACCCATCACATTGT
>NZ_LWGH01000555.1:0-2511 GCF_001635395.1 Sulfitobacter sp. HI0129
CCCGGCGAGCACGAAGACGTCATCGCCGCGGGTGACGATATCCAGCGCGGTGACCCCGGCAAAGCGGCTTTCGCGGGTGTCGAGCAGGTGATCCGTAAGGGTCATCCCCCCGCCCGCGTCGAGCGAAAAGACGCTGAGCGAGGAGGAGCCGGCGGAGGCGAGTATTCCGTAGGTCGTGCCCGCGAGTTCTGCCGTGGCGAGCGCGGTGGGATCGGCGAACGCCGGTCCGGCGGGGCCTGCGGCCAAGGTGGCCGTGGCAGGGCCGGGCTGACCGCCCGTATCGAGCGCGTAACGGGTGACGCTTTGCGCGGCGCCGCCTTCGGCCACCAGCAGGCTGCCGTTCGCGCCCGCCGCCGTGAGGGCCAGCGCCGCGACCGGGCCTTGCGTGGACAGGCTGCCCACCTCCGTCAGGGTCGTGCCGTTCCACAGGTGCTGGGCCACCGCCGCCCCGCCGCGATCCGACAGCGCCACGAGGGCGCCTGCCGCGACAGGCAACACCGCGTCGAGGTGCCCCATGAAAGAGGTCGCGGCAACCACCGGCGCACCGCCGGGGCCACCCATGGCGGGCAATGCGAAGTGGGCTGCCGCATGACCAAAGACACCGCCCGTCAGAAGCGCCGCACCGCTGCCCTCGCCCAGCACGGTGATGTTGGTGAGGTTCGCGCGCTCCATCGCTTCGGGCGCATCGATGTACTGCGGGCTGCCGAAACCCGCGCCCGTCACGTCCCAACTGGTGATGGCACCGCTGCGCAAGCCCGCGTGGAGCATCGCCCCGCCCTCAGAAACCGCAAGTGCGAGATCACTCACCAGCGTTTCCTCCGCACCGGGAGAAGCCGCCGCGACGGTTGAGACATATCGGAATTCAGCCATGAGAGCCCCCTTTTCCACCGGTGAGCAGGCTGGAGGCATCACCGCGCGGCGAGCGGAGCGCAAAGGTGGCCATTTCAAGACCTGTAGAGAGCAAATGACTGAAATCGCGCGTTTTTCGTTAGGCTTTCGTCAATCGGCTCCGGGCAGTCCCCCGATTGATCCTCTGCCTTGGCTGGCGTATCACGGGGGCGACGCTTTTGCCCGCCAAGTTTTGCCCCAAGGATATTTCGATGCGTAAACCCAGCCCGACCGTGACCCCGAACACATGGGAATTCCTCCGGGACCCGATGATCGCGCCCACGGGGTTCCGTGAATACGATGCACGCTGGCAGTATCCGGAGGCGATCAACCTGCCGGGGATCACGGCGCTGGGGCTGGGGCTGGGTACGCAGATGCACCGGCGGGGGATCGAGCCGGTGATCGCGGTGGGCAACGACTACCGGGATTATTCGCTGTCGATCAAGAATGCGCTGATCCTCGGCCTGATGCAGGCGGGCATCCGGGTGCGCGACATTGGCCCCTGCTTGTCGCCGATGGCCTATTTCGCGCAGTTCCATCTGGACGCGCCCGCGGTGGCGATGGTGACGGCGAGCCATAACCCCAACGGCTGGACCGGGGTCAAGATGGGCTTTGAACGCCCGCTGACCCACGGCCCCGACGAGATGAGCGAGCTTCGCGATATCGTGCTGAACGGCGAGGGCGAAACGCGCGAGGGCGGTGCCTATGAATTCGTCGACGGGGTGCGAGAGGCTTATCTGGACGATCTGGTCGGCGACTTCCGGATGACGCGCAAGTTGAAGGTCGTCTGCGCGACGGGCAACGGCACGGCATCGGCCTTTGCGCCTGAACTCTTCGAGCGCATGGGCGTGGAGGTCGTGCCCAGCCATAACCGGCTCGACTACACGTTCCCGCACTACAATCCGAACCCCGAAGCGATGGAGATGTTGCACGACATGTCCGCCAGCGTCCGCGCGTCGGGGGCGGATTTCGCGCTCGGCTTCGACGGGGACGGTGACCGCTGCGGCGTGGTGGACGACGAGGGAGAGGAGATCTTTGCCGACAAGATGGGCGTGATCATGGCGCGCGATCTGTCCGCGCTGCACCCCGGTTCCACCTTCGTGGCGGATGTGAAATCGACCGGGCTCTTTGCCTCTGACCCGGTGCTGCAGGAAAACGGCGCAAGGGCGGATTACTGGAAGACCGGGCACAGCCACATGAAGCGGCGCGTGAAGGAGCTGGGCGCGCTGGCGGGGTTCGAGAAGTCGGGGCATTATTTTCTGGCCGAGCCTATCGGGCGCGGCTACGACTGCGGGATGCGGGTGGCGGTCGAGATCTGCAAGCTGATGGACCGCAACTCTGAGCGCAGCATGTCCGACCTGCGCCGCGCCCTGCCGCAGACATACTCCACCCCGACCATGTCGCCCTATGCCGCCGATGAGGACAAGTACGACATTCTCGACCGGATCGTGCAGCGGCTGGAGAATGTGACCGAGATGGCGGGCCGCAAGGTTGCGCAGGTGGTGACAGTGAACGGCGCGCGGGTGATCCTCGACAATGGCAGCTGGGGGCTGGTGCGGGCCAGTTCCAACACGCCGAATCTCGTTGTGGTCTGCGAAAGCAGCGAGAGCGAGGCGGAGTTGC
>NZ_LWGH01000556.1:0-1747 GCF_001635395.1 Sulfitobacter sp. HI0129
GCCATCGCACGGGATGACGAAGGCTATCACATCATCACGCTGCGCGACGCGCCGGGCGATTATGCCGGTGATTACCTCACGCTGACTGATACCCTGCATGGCGGGCTGCTTACGGTGGCACGCAGCCGCGCGGAGATCGAGGCGCTGCGGGCGGGCTTCGTCAATATCCTGTGGATCAGCCTCTTGCCGACGATCCTCATCGCGCTGTCGGGGGGCCTTGTCATCGCGCGGCGCTCGAAACGGGATGTGGAGGTGATCGGGCGAACACTGGACAGCCTGACCGCTGGGGACCTTTCCGCGCGTGCGCGGATCGATCCGCGCTGGTCCGATGACCTGCGCAGCATCGGGGGCAAGTTGAACCTGATGGCGGGGGCGCAGCAACATTCGGTGGAGGCCCTGCGCCAGGTTTCGTCCGACATCGCCCATGACCTGAAGACACCCATCCAGCGCGTCGCGGTGCATCTGGACGACCTCGAGCGCGTCGTTCCGCCCGAAGGCGAGACCCGGGAACTGGTGGAACGGGCGCAGGCCGAGGTGAACGGCATCGCCACGGTCTTTCAATCGCTTCTGCAGCTTGCACAGGTGGATAGCGGCTCCCCCCGGCAGAGGTTCGCGCCGGTCGATCTGAATACCCTCTGTGCCACCATGGCAGAGGTCTACGAACCAGCGGCACAGGCCGCCGGAAAGACCCTGACCCTGCATTTGCCTGACGAGGTCCTGAGCGTGGAGGGCGACCGCGCGCTTCTCGGGCAGGCCCTCGCCAACCTTATCGAGAACGGGCTGCGCCATACGCCCGAGGGCGCGCAGGTGGAGGTGACGCTGGAGCTTCAGCCCGAAGGCTCCGGCCCGGACCGGGCCACGGCCCCGCAGCTGGTGGTTGCCGATGACGGGCCGGGCATACCGGAGGCGGAACGCGACAAGGTGCTGCGGCGGCTCTACCGGCTCGACAGCAGCCGCAACACCCCCGGCAACGGTCTGGGGCTGGCGCTGGTCGACAGCATCGTGAAGTTGCACGGGGCAGAGCTTCGCCTGACGGACAATTCCCCCGGATTGCGGGCCGAGATACGTTTCTGATCCGCCGGTGCGGCGTTTTTTCTTATGTCTAACCCTGCAACATGGCCCATAGTGTCTGAAAACCGGTAAAGGGGTTCAACGATGCTGGATGGGTATACCGCGGAAACGCTCGCTCGGGTGCAGTTCGCCTTCACGGTTTCTTTCCACATCATCTTTCCCGCCTTCAGTATCGGATTGGCCAGCTACCTCGCGGTGCTCAACGCGCTCTGGCTGCGCACGCGGGACAGAACCTACGAGCTGCTCTTCGACTACTGGAAGAAAATCTTCGCCATCGCCTTTGGCATGGGCGTCGTTTCGGGCATCGTCATGTCCTATCAGTTCGGCACCAACTGGTCGGTCTTTTCGGACAAGGCGGGGCCGGTCGTCGGGCCGCTCATGGCCTACGAAGTCCTCTCGGCCTTCTTTCTGGAGGCAGGGTTCCTCGGCATCATGCTCTTTGGCCGCCAGCGGGTGGGGGACGGGTTGCATATGTTCGCGACCGGCATGGTCGCCTTCGGAACCCTGCTGTCGGCAACTTGGATCATTTCCGTCAATTCCTGGATGCAGACCCCGCAGGGCTACGGCATGAACGACGTGGGCCAGTTCATACCGCTGGACTGGTGGGCCATCGTCTTCAGCCCATCCTTCCCCTACCGGCTGACGCATATGGTGCTGGCCGCCTATCTGACCACTG
>NZ_LWGH01000557.1:0-2301 GCF_001635395.1 Sulfitobacter sp. HI0129
ATATCCCCCTTCTTGAGGCCTGCGGCCTCTGCGGGGCTGTCTTCGTTCACCATCTCCACCACGGCTCCCTTGGGCGCGTCGTAGCCGAGAACGGTCGCGACCTCGTCAGTCATCGGGCGGATTTGCACACCCAGCCAGCCGCGCTGGACCTCACCGTCGTCCGCCAGATCGGCAACGATGGTCTGGACCAGATCAGACGGCACGGCAAAGCCGATGCCCACGGAACCGCCGGCGGGAGAGATGATCGCCGTGTTGACGCCAATGACCTCGCCATCGTTGTTGAACAGCGGTCCGCCCGAATTGCCGCGGTTGATGGCCGCGTCGGTCTGGATGAAGTCATCGAAGGGGCCTGCGTTGATATTGCGCGACATTGCAGACACGATGCCCGATGTCACGGTGCCGCCAAGGCCGAAGGGGTTGCCGACCGCGACGACTTCATCGCCAACGCGCAGCGTTTCGGACGTACCGAAGGACACTTTCGGCAGTTCGACGTCAGCCTCGACCTTCAGCAGGGCGATATCCGTCATCGGGTCGCTGCCGATGACCTTGGCATCGAGCTTGCGGCCGTCAGCCAGCTTGACGGTGACGGTTTCCGCACCCGCCACCACGTGGTGGTTGGTGACGATCTGACCATCTTCGGAGATGATGAAGCCCGAACCGAGGCCCTGCTGGGGCATGGGCGCGCCGTTCTGGCCGGGAACCATCTGTTCGAACCGGCGGCGGAGCTCTTCGGGCATTCCTTCGGGGAGGGAGCCCTGAAAATCGGTCTCGCGCGCCTTTGCGGTCACCTCGATGAACACGACGGAGGGCGATACCGCCTCTACCAGATCGGCGTAGCCGCCTGCGGGCACGGCCATTGCCGTTGACGGCAGCGTCGTGAGGGCGGAGGTCGCGGCCAATGTCGCGGCAAGCGCCATCGCGGCCGCCCGCGGTGTTCGGGGAAGTGTTCTTGTCATTTGAATGCTCCTCGCATCTTGTAGTGATGCGCTCCAGATGACCTGCCGGGCTAACATTGCCCTTCTTCCGGTTATACAAATCTGTAAGGTTACGAATGGCCCGCGCTTTCCTATATGCAGAGCCGGACCGCAGGAAAGGGCAGGCATGAAGCTGCTGGTGATCGAGGATGATGCAACCACGGGCAATTACATCGCGCGGGGCCTGCGCGAAGAGGGGCATGTCGTTGATCTGGTCACCGATGGGCGGCAGGGCCTGATACAGGCCACCGGCAATACATATGACGTGCTGGTGGTCGACCGGATGTTGCCGGAGATCGACGGCCTGACATTGCTGAAAACCCTGCGCGGAACGGGCAACCTGACCCCGGCGCTTTTCCTTACCGCCATGGGCAGCGTCGAAGACCGCATCGGCGGGCTCAACGCGGGGGCGGACGACTACCTCGTGAAACCTTTCGCCTTCGGAGAGCTTTCCGCCCGTGTCGCGGCACTTGCACGCAGGCCGCAGGCGCTGGATCAGGAGACGGTGCTGCGGGTGGCGGATCTAGAAATGGACCTGCTGGCGCGCAAAGTGACCCGCGCCGGGCAGGAGATCGATCTGCTGCCGCGGGAATTCGCCTTGCTGGAGCATTTGCTGCGGCGCAAGGGGCGCGTACAGACGCGGACGATGCTGCTGGAATCGGTCTGGGACCTCAGCTTCGATCCGATGACCAATGTCGTAGAGACCCATATCAGTCGCCTCCGGTCCAAGATCGACCGGCCGTTTGATCGCGAACTGATCCAGACTGTGCGCGGTGCGGGCTACAGGATCGACGGATGAGCGGTCGGATGGCGCGGCTCTGGCGGTCTATGCCGCTGCGGCTTGCGCTGCTTCTGGTGATGCTGTTTTCCACCGTCAGCCTGCTCAGCCTCGCGGCCAGCTATGCGGTCACGCAGGCATCCTTCGAACAGGCGATCCGCGCCGATCTGGCACAGGACATGGCAGGCTTTCGCGCCGCACCCAGCGCGCGGGCGGTGGCCTTTCTGGTCGAAGCGGAATCCCGCGCCACCGACCCCAACCGTTCGATCCTCAGCTATGTGACGCCGGGCGGGGTGGTATATGGCAACGGGGCCATCGCACGGGATGACGAAGGCTATCACATCATCACGCTGCGCGACGCGCCGGGCGATTATGCCGGTGATTACCTCACGCTGACTGATACCCTGCATGGCGGGCTGCTTACGGTGGCACGCAGCCGCGCGGAGATCGAGGCGCTGCGGGCGGGCTTCGTCAATATCCTGTGGATCAGCCTCTTGCCGACGATCCTCATCGCGCTGTCGGGGGGCCTTGTCATCGCGCGGCGCTCGA
>NZ_LWGH01000558.1:0-1320 GCF_001635395.1 Sulfitobacter sp. HI0129
GTTCTGGCTGATCATGTCGAAGATCTCGTCGATGATCAGCACCAGCGCCAGAGTGGCGGAAACCACGTAGGCGATCAGCAGCAGCGGGCTCAGTATCGCGTCGATCACGCCGGAGACCACGAGGATCTGCCGGGTCGAGATACCGATGATGGCGGCGCAAAGCGTGATCGCCAGCGGCCATTTGAGCGAACGCGCCACGAAGCGGCCCCAGCGCTGGGGGGTGCGTTCGCCCAGTCGCTTCATCACCCGGTAGACCGCCAGTGAAGACGCCAGTGCTACGAAGATCAGCACCGGGATGAAGAGCACTTCCCAGACATACATGCCCCAGAAGGCTTCGGCGCGGGCCCAGTCGGGCAGGGAGTTTTCCAGCGCGGTCGGGCCGTAGAAACGGTAGAGCCGCGGGATATTGTCGACCGACTGGCGCGAGAAGACCCAGACGGCATCGGCGTCCTCGCCCGCTTTGACGCGGTTGATCCGGATCGGGACGAGGTGGGTATCGACCTCCAGCCGGTCGATCAGGATGGACCGCCGCACCCGCCCGGTTGAATTGTCGTCGCTGGAGCCGGTCAGCCAGCCGTCGGGGCGATCGGCAAGGCTGGACCACGGGATCACCACCTTGCGTTCCAGCACCACGGCCAGTTCCCGCGCCAGCCGTTCGCCCAGTAGCGCCTGGCTGTCTTCGGGCAGGTCCGACAGATCGAGCAGATGCGCCGCCTCGGCAAAGCGGTCCCGCTCCGCGAGGTACAGAAAGCTTTCCATGGCGGCAAGCGGCGTGCGCCGGTCGAGCACGTCGGGCGGGTCGGACAATCCGGGGTTGAGCGCTTCGGTGGTGAACCACCCCTCCTGCTGCGCTGCGGCAGGCGTCACCCAGACAAGGGTGGCGAGCAATAGGCCATGAAGGCACAGCAGCAGGGGGCGGTGGTTTTTCATCCGGGCTGAATGTAGGTGGTCTGGGGCTGCGTCAAGGGTGACAGCCTTGAAGGGGTCAGTTTTCGCCCCCCTCACGCCGAGCCGGGCGCGCTCCGCCCCGGCGGCTGCGCAGCGCCAGCCGCAGCCCGGACCAGAACATCAGGACGAGGCCGCCATAGACCGCCAGCATCGCCAGCAGTCCCGATCCCGGCAAGACATAGGTGACGATCGTCATCACCAGTGCTGCGAGTGCACAGCCCAGAAAGAAGGTCTTTGGTACACGCAGGGCGAGCACCCCGAAGATCAGCGCGAGGATGATCCAGAGCCACCAGATGGCCGGCAGGATGCTCGTGCCCGCCATTATCCGGCATCTTTCGGCAGATGGTCCGGCGTATGTGCAATGCGCCGGGG
>NZ_LWGH01000559.1:0-2223 GCF_001635395.1 Sulfitobacter sp. HI0129
CTGGCTGGTGATCTGCGCCTTCACGGTGGGGTTCTCGATCTCGACCAGCGTTTCAACCCGGCGGGTGAGGTTGCGGCCCATCCAGTCCGCCGAAGACATGAAGACGCGCGCCTTCTTGTGCGGCAACCCGTGGCCGTTGCCGAAACAGACGATGCGCGAATGTTCCAGAAACCGCCCGACGATGGATTTCACGCGGATATTCTCGCTCAGCCCCTGAACGCCCGGGCGCAGCCCGCAGATGCCCCGGATCACCAGCGAAATGCGGACCCCGGCCTGCGAGGCGGCATAGAGCGCGTCGATCACCTCTGAATCGATGAGCGCGTTCATCTTGGCCCAGATCTCCGCCGGTTTGCCTTCGCGGGCAAATTCGGCCTCCGCCGCGATCATCTCCAGCAGGCGGGTCCGCAGCGTGAGGGGCGAGATCGCGATATTGTCCAGCGTATCGGGCTGGGCATAGCCCGACAGGTAGTTGAACACCTTCGTGGCGTCGCGCCCCAGCCGCTGATCGCAGGTGAACAGTGACAGATCGGTATAAATCCGCGCGGTGATCGGGTGATAATTGCCCGTCCCGTAGTGGGTATAGGTCACAAGCTGCGTGCCCTCGCGTCGCACCACGGTAGAGATCTTGGCGTGGGTCTTGAGGTCGATGAACCCATAGACCACATGCGCGCCTGCCCGCTCCAGCCTGCGCGACTGGCGGATGTTGGCGGCCTCGTCGAAACGCGCCTTCAACTCGACCAGCGCGGTGACCGACTTGCCGTCCTCCGCCGCCTCGCAGAGCGCCTCCACGATGGGGCTGTCGCGGGAGGTGCGGTAGAGCGTCTGCTTGATCGCCACCACATCCGGGTCCCGCGCCGCCTGCGCGAGGAACCGCACCACCATGTCGAAGGTCTCATAGGGGTGGTGCAGCAGCATGTCCTTCTGGCGGATGGCGGCGAACATGTCGCCATCATGGTCCGTCACCCGCTCCGGCACGCGGGAGGTGAAGGAGGGCCAGAGCAGATCGGGCCGGGCGTCGGTGACCAGTTCGGCCAGATCGTCCACGCCGATCATGCCGTCGATCTCGATCACCTCATGGGGGCGCACGCCCAGTTCGGACATGATCACCGCCTTCAGTTTTTCCGGCGCCCCCACGGAATGGGTCAGCCGCACGACCTCGCCCCGGCGGCGGCGTTTCAGGGCCACCTCGAATTCGCGTACCAGATCCTCGGCCTCATCCTCCACCTCCAGATCGCTGTCGCGCAGCACGCGGAATTCGAAATGCGATTTGAGCCGGTATCCCGGGAACAGGTTCGGCACATGCAGCAGCAGCAGGTCTTCGAGCGGCAGATAGCGCAGCGCGCCGTCGGGCGCGGGCAGGGGCACGAAACGGTCGATCATCGCCGGCACCGGCAGCAGCGCCTGAAGGCTGCGCTTGTCGGCGGTACGCTCAAGCTGCAGCGCCAGCGCGAAACCGGTGTTGGGGATGAAGGGGAAAGGATGCGCGGGATCGATCGCCAGCGGCGACAGCACCGCGAACACCTGATTGAGGAAGACCTGTTCAAGATAGGCATGATCGGTCGGCGCCAGATCGGCGAGCCGTACCAGCGTGATGTCTTGGCCCCGCATTTCGGTCAGCAGTTCCGCCAGCACCCGCTGCTGGGTCATCATCAGCTTGCGCGCGTTCTCGTTGATCAGCACAAGCTGTTCCGAAGGCGTCAGCCCGTCCGCCGCCGGGGTGGTGTTGCCGGCATGCGCCAGTTCCCGCAGGCCCGCGACGCGGACAGTATAGAATTCATCGAGGTTGTCGGCGGAAATGGACAGGAACCGCAGCCGTTCCAGCAGCGGCACGCGCGGGTTCTCCGCCTCTTCCACCACCCGCCAGTTGAAGGCCAGCCAGCTCAGCTCGCGGTTGAAGAACCTGCCGGGTCCGGCAAGGTCGACGTCCTCCAGCGAAATCGGATCCGGAAAGGGATCCTCCAGAAAATTGGCGTGCGACATGGGGCCCTTATGACGGTTTCCTGCGACGGTTTTATGGCAATGGGCCGATTATCGCGCGGGCCCGTCGGCATTGTCCAGCACCTCCGCCGCAAGGCGGCGCGTGATCCCGCGTTTCTGGGCAAGACTGGCGGCATCCAGCCGTTCCACCAGATCCCCCGCGGCCGCAAAGGATCTGTCCATCCGGGACACGAGATAGGCGATCACCTCTGGCCGGGGGGTAAGCTGGCGGTCCGCCAGCATCTT
>NZ_LWGH01000560.1:0-1625 GCF_001635395.1 Sulfitobacter sp. HI0129
TGACGGGGGCGGCGGTGCTGCACCTGCTGTTCGACCTGCCGCTGCACCACGATGACGGGCGCGCCCATTTCTGGCCCCTGACAGGCTGGATATTCGAAAGCCCCTACAGCTATTGGGACCGGTCGCACGGCGCGCTCTGGATCGCGCCGCTGGAGGCCGCACTCGCATCCGTCTGTGCCGTCATCATCTGGATACGCCGCCCGGGCTGGGTGCTGGCGGGCGTTACCGCGCTGCTGCTGGCGGCGGAATTGATGGTGGGGCAGGTCTGGCTGTTCGTGTTCGGCAACTGAGGGGGGCGCAAACGAAATGCGCGGCCCCGGAGGGCCGCGCATTTCAATGAAGTCATGCGGTGAGGATCAGGCCGCTTCGGCCTGCTGGGCGGCGTGGCGCCGCTCCGATTCCTCGCGGGACAGTGCGACGGATGTCCGCACGCCCTTGCCGACGAATTCCATCAGCCCGGCCACCACACGCTCGTTGGGGTCGATGCCGGCGCAGCTCAGCACTTCGCGGCCATCGCGGGAGCGCGCCCAGCGGGCGATCTGTTCGGGACCGTTGCCGTATTTCTTGTCGTCGGCAATGGCATCATCCAGCGCCGCCAGTACGACGGCGGCGAAAAGTTTGCGGGCACGGTTGCCTTGCTCGTTGTTAAAGGCAGTGCCATCAACGAAATCCTTCATCTCGTCGTCCTTTCGTTTATTCTTGCTCTTGTCATTTCGGCGTGGCGCCCCTTATGACCGAACGTTTGCGATTCGGATACAGCTAGATTGCATATCACTATTGCAAATGCTGCATACCTCGCTGCACGTGCAGCACGAAATCCGCCGGGTTGCGGGGAGTCCTACCCCGATATATAGGGTGGGTCGATACATCATCAACCTTTTGCCATGGTTCTGCCACATGCCTAAAATCAATGGAAACGAGATACGCCCCGGCAACGTGCTGGAACACAACGGCGGCCTTTGGGCGGCGGTCAAGGTCGACCACGTGAAGCCCGGAAAGGGCGGCGCCTTTGCGCAGGTCGAGATGCGCAACCTGCGAAACGGCTCCAAGCTGAACGAGCGTTTCCGCAGCGCCGACAAGGTCGAGCGTGTGCGTCTGGAGCAGAAAGATCAGCAATTTCTTTATGAAGACAACGGGATGCTGGTCGTCATGGATACCGAGACCTATGAGCAGGTCCAGCTTTCTGCCGATCTGCTGGGCGACCGTCGCCCCTTCCTGCAGGACGGGATGATGATCGTGGTGGAATACCACGAGGAGGAGGCGCTGAACGCCTCGCTGCCGCAGAAGGTCACCTGCAAGATCGTGGAGACCGAGCCGGTGGTGAAGGGCCAGACGGCGGCCAACTCCTTCAAGCCCGCGCTGCTGGACAACGGCGTGCGCGTGTCGGTTCCCCCCTTCGTCGGACCGGACGAGGACATCGTGGTGAACACCGAAACCATGGAATACGTCGAACGCGCCTGACGTGACGTCACGACGTCTGAGCGCCCAGAGGCCCCGGTGAAACGCCGGGGCTTTTTGCGTTGGAGGGGGCGGGCGTTCGTGGAGTCGGGGGGAGCCTACCTCGCCGGCGCGCGTGATCGCGGCGGCGGAAGCCTCCGGCGGGGATTTTGAGCCATTTGGAAGCA
>NZ_LWGH01000561.1:0-8172 GCF_001635395.1 Sulfitobacter sp. HI0129
CCAGGCTCCGGACATGCTCGATCAGCGGGGTCAGCCCGTCCGGATATTTGCGCGCATCCACGGCCCAGTCCCCCAGCGCGCGCGTGTCATCGTCGCGCACGCCGAACCAGCCGTCATCCAGCACGAAGCGCTCCGCGCCAAGGCTTGCGGCACGGCTGGCGATCTCTTTCAGTTCCTCGGGATCGTGGTCGAAATAAACCGCTTCCCAACAGTTGTAGTGAACCGGGCGCGGGCGATTGGGGTCAGGGAATTTCACGATCCGGTCCCGGAGATGCCGTTGAAACGCGACCGCGCAGCCGTTGACCCCGGCATCCGAGAAGGCGGCGTAAAGCGTGGCCGTCGCGAAATGCGTGGCCGGTTCCGTTTCGGTCCCGCTGGCGTGGCCGAACTGGATTTGCCGCCGCCCGTCGGGCAGTTCTTCGGCCACCATACGGTGCCCGCCGGACCAGCCGTAGTGAAAGGCGCGGGCCTGCCCCGCTGTATGGGTGGTCCCCGGCGACGGCAGCAGAAGACCGGGGAAATGTTCGTGCCCCGTGCGCCCGGTGCGGTTTTCGCGCGCGCGCATGCCTGCCGACCAGGGCGTGGAAACGGGCTGGAACTCGCCGCACCAGCGGCCGGCGAAATCGACCATTTTCCGTCCGTTCTGCGGCGCGGGGAAAACCGGTGCGGCCAGCCAGTCCAGCGTGACGGGGTCGGGCGCATCGACCTCGGCCCGGGCCGTGACCATATGGGTGTCGGGGTCGATCCCGAAAAAGGCGGCATAGCCAATTTCGCTCTCGGCATCGCGAAACCGCAGGGTGAGCATATCTTCCGCGCCCTCGTCACTTTCGAACCGGAAACGCGGGGTGAAGCGGCCCCCTTTGGCGTCCCGCAGGACAATCCCTGGCTGGCCCGGAAAGCCGCGCGTCTCCTCCGGACAGATCGACAGTTCCGGTGTTTCGTCCAGCATGCCGCCGGTCACGTCGATGGCATGCGCCTGCGCAAGCGTCGAAAGCTCTTCGCCATCCGGCAGCCGCGGCCCCCAGTAGACGATCTCCGGCAGGCGGTCCTCGCGGGAGGCGAGAACCAGCGACTGACGGGCATCATCGAGCCGCCAGCTTCGCATCATTTGACGGCCCCCAGTGTCAGCCCCGCGATGAAGTGCCGCTGCATCAGAAAGAACATCAGCACCGGCGGCAGCGCCGCGACGATGGAACCGGCCGACACCAGATGCCACGCGGCGACCCATTGCCCGTTCAGCGAATAGAGCCCGGCGGTGATCGGTTGCTGATCCGCCCCCTGCGTCAGCACGGTGGCCCAGAAATAGTCGTTCCAGATGAAAGTGAATATCAGCACCGACAGGGCCGCCAGCGCGGGTTTCATCAGCGGCAGGACCACGAACCAAAAGATGCGGATCTCGGATATGCCCTCCACCCGCGCCGCCTCGATCAGTTCGAACGGCAGCGCCTTGATGAAATTACGCATGAAGAGCGTGCAGAAACCGGCCTGAAAGGCGATGTGGAACAACGCGAGCCCGTACCACGTGTTGTACATCCCCAGATCGAGCGTGAGATCGCGCACCGGCACCATGAGAATCTGGAAGGGAACGAAATTGCCCGCGATAAACATGAAGAACAGCAGTAGGTTGCCCTTGAACTTGTAGACGGCCAAAGCGAAGCCGCTCATGCAGCTTATCGCGACCGCACCGATGACAGTCGGGATCGTCACCTTGAAGGAATTGAGGATGTACTGCCCGATGGGCGTCTGCTGGAAGATGGCGGTGTAGTTTTCCAACAGGTTGAAGCTGCTGGGCCAGCCCCAGTAATTCCCCGCGGTGATATCCCCCGCGGAACGGACGGAGGTCAGCGCCACGGCAATCAGCGGCAGCAGCCAGACGATGAGTGCCACCGGCAGCGCGACCTTGTAGACGGTCTGCGCCACGGCCGAGCGTTTCTGGATCGGCGTCGGAAACATCTCAGTAGCCCTTCTCGTCGCGGTACATCTTCCACAGGAAGCCGGTGATGTAGACCATCATGATCAGGAAAAGCACGACGGCGATGGCCGCCCCGTATCCCATGCGGAAGCCGTATTCGCTGAACGCCTGTTCATACATGTAGAACGCCAGCACGCGGGAGGAGCCCCATGGCCCGCCGTCCGTCATGATCGAGATAAGGTCAAAGGAGCGCAGCGCGCCGATCACCGTGACCACCACGGCGATGAAGGTCGCGGGCCGTAGCTGCGGCAGGATCACGTACCACAGCAGCTTTGCCCCCTTGGCGTTGTCCAGCCGCGCGGCCTCGATCTGTTCGGGATCAACCGCATTCAGACCGGTGAGGTAAAGGATCATGCAATAGGCCGTCTGCGGCCAGAGACCGGCGGCAATGATCCCGTAGGTCACATAGTCTTCGTTGGCGAGCACGGCGATGGGTTCGATCCCGAACCACCCCAGCGCAATGTTCATCAGCCCGTAGGAGGGATCGTAAAACCATGCGAAAACCAGGCCCACGACAACCTGACTGATGACAAAGGGAAAGAAGAAAAGGGATTTGTAGATGCGGATGCCCCGCACCGTCTGGTTGAGGAACAGGGCCACGAAAAGGCCCATGGGAATGGCCAGCATATAGAGCACCAGCCAGATCACGTTGTTCTTGAGCGAGGTATAGAACGCCTCGTCGTCCATCAGTTCGACGTAGTTGTCGGCGCCGACCCATGTCCTTTCGCCAAGACCGTCCCAGTCGTAGAACGAGATATTGATCGACTGAAAGATCGGAATGATCACGTAGACCGCGAACATGAAGATGCCCGGCGCGAGGAAGAGCCAGGGCGCGAGGCGCTGCTGGTTCTCCTTCCACCATGACCGGCGCAGAGGCGGATGGGTATCGGGAACGATGGGAGCCGTCATGGCGCTGTCTCCGGCTGGAGTGGGGCGGCAGGTTCAGGTGTCCCGCCCGGGAGGGGCCGGGCGAGACGGTAAAGCGCGATGCGGGATTATTCGTAGACCCGCTGCCGCACTTTTTCGAGCCGCTCGAGGATCTTGTCCATGCGCTCTGGTTTGACCATGAATTCCTGAAAGCCTTCCATGCCGGCCTTGGCCATTTCGGCCGGGGCATCCCGGTCGAAGAACTGGGCGATGCCGCCTTCCGTCCCGCTCAGCATTTCGTAGCCTGCCTGCAGGAACTTGTCGTCACCGACCTGGCTGTCCTTGTTGATGGGCAGCTGGCCCAGCGTCTTGTTGACCTCGGTCTGCACTTCGGCGCGCGCGAGGTAGGCAAGGAACTTCTTGGCGTCTTCCTTGTTCTTCGCGTTGGCCGGAATGTGGATCGTATCGGTCGGCGCTTCCTCTGCCATGGGCACATCGTCGGAAATGCGCGGGAACTGGAAGAAGCCGATCTGCTCGTCCGTCAGCCCCGCCTCACGCAGCGGTGCCACGGCGAAGTTGCCCATGACGTACATGGCCGCGTCACCCTGCACCATGGGGGCCAGGGCTTCCTGCCATGAATAGGCGGCATGGTTTTCGAGGAAGCAGTTCGCATCCAGCATGCGCTTCCAGTTTTCCATCGTGGCCTTCACCCGGTCGTCCGTCCAGGGAACCTCCCCCTTGGTGAGCGCCATGTGAAAATCGTACCCGTTGGTCCGTAGGTTGAGGTAGTCGAAGACCCCTGCGGCGGTCCATAGATATTTCGTTCCGATGGTGATGGGTGTAATGCCCGCTTCGGAAAGCGTGTTGCAGGCAGCGAGCAGGTCGTCGAAGGTTTCGGGCGCGGTGATGCCGTTCTGCTCGAAAATGTCACTGCGGTAGTAGATGCCCCACTGGTAATAGGTATAGGGCACGCCCCAGATCTTGCCGTCGATGGTCATCGACCCCTTGGCGGAGGCGAGCGTCTCTCCCAGCCCGTTCTGCTCCCACACGTCGTCGACCGGCTCGAAAAGGCCCGCCTCAACATAAGGCAGCATCCGGTTGCCCGCGTACCAGTTGGCAAGGTCCGGCGCATCGGCCGTCAGGAAGTTGCGGATCGATGTCTTGTACCCTTCGTGATCGAAAAGGTTCCACTTCACCGTGATGTCCGGGTTCTCTGCCTCGAATCCCGCAATCAGCGCCTCGAAGGCGGCCTTCGGCGCTGGGTCCGAGGTATCGGTGTTGATGACAAGCTCACCGGCGACGGCGGTGGACGTGAACAATGTGGTCGCGGCCAGCGCACCGGCCAGCCTGCTGTTGAATGCGTTCATGGTTCTCCCTTTCTCCTCCCGATGCAAAGTCTCAAATAATGGGACAAATGTTTTGCATATTGATAAAATAATCTCATGATGCTAACCGAGTCAATGTCAACTTCGTTAATGCCGGGGCAGAAGGTCGGAATGAACAAGCAGGTCGTATCGGACGGAACGCTGGGCAAATCGCTCGACATCCTCGACTCGGTCGTGGGCTTCGGTCGGGCCGTCCGCTTTTCTGAAGTGCTTGAGATCAGCCCCTACCCCAAGGCCACACTTCACCGCATCATGCAGTCGCTCACCAGTCAGGGCATGCTGGCCTATGACGAGGAACGGCATGTTTACGTGCCGGGCATGCGGCTCGTCCGAACGGCGCGCCATGCGTGGAACCAATCATCGCTCGCACCTTTGGCCGCACCCTTTCTCGATACGCTTGCCAGCGATGTGGGCGAAACCGTTCACCTTGCGCAGATGGAAAACGGCAGGGTCGTGTTCATCGACAAACGCACCCCTGAAAACGGCTTCAAGACGATGGCCGTGGCCGGACGGCGCGCGCCTGCCCATTGCACCGGAGTGGGCAAGGCCATGCTCGCCTTCATGGACGAAAAGCGCAGGGCGCAGGCGCTCGAAAACCAGCTCTACGAACCCTTTACCCCGGCGACCCATACAACCCCCGGCACACTGATGACGGAACTGGACGCGATCCGCGCCAGCGGCGTGGCCTATGACCGCGAAGAGCATGAACAGGGCATCGTGTCCATCGCGGCGCCCATCTTCGACGGGTATCGGCGGGTGATCGGGGCGCTTTCCATCGTGACGTCGACCATGCGGATGGCCCCCGATGCGCTGGAAAATTTCCGGCCCGCCCTGCTGCGCACCACCGCCCAGATCGGGACGGAGGCCGCTGTCTGGCCATTTCCGGCCGCCCAGTGACATGACCTAAATTTCAGGGGAGCGAGGAACGAATGTCAGGCGTAGCACTCAACGGGGCCGTCAAGCGATACGGTGAGGTGCAGGTGATCCACGGGGTCGATCTGCAGATCGATGACGGCGAGTTCTGCGTATTCGTCGGCCCGTCGGGCTGTGGCAAGTCCACCCTGCTGCGGATGATCGCGGGACTTGAGGAAACCACCGACGGCAGCATCGCGATCGGCGGGCGCGACGTGACCCGGGCGGATCCTGCGGAACGCGGCGTGGCGATGGTGTTCCAGACCTATGCGCTCTATCCCCATATGAGCGTTGAGGAGAACATGGGCTTCGGTCTGCGCATGAACGGCGTGGACAAGGCAACCATCAAGTCGAAGGTGCGCGACGCAAGCCGCATCCTGCAGTTGGACGACTACCTCGCCCGGAAACCAAAGGCGCTTTCCGGCGGGCAGCGCCAGCGCGTCGCCATCGGCCGGGCCATCGTACGGGGGCCGGAGGTTTTCCTTTTCGACGAACCCCTGTCCAACCTCGACGCGGAACTCAGGGTCGACATGCGGGTGGAAATCGCCCGACTCCACAAGGAGATCGGCGCCACGATGATCTATGTCACCCACGATCAGGTGGAGGCCATGACACTGGCCGACAAGATCGTCGTGCTGCGGGCGGGCCATATCGAACAGGTCGGCAGCCCGATGACCCTTTACGAGGATCCGGACAACCGCTTCGTTGCCGGGTTCATCGGATCACCCAGCATGAATTTCATGAACGGGGAGGTGACGGGCGGTAAGGTCGTGATCCCCGCGCTCGGCAACATGGCCATTCCCGCCAACGTCGCCCTGCCCGCTGATGGCCGCGCCGTGATCGTCGGTGTGAGGCCGCAGCACCTTTCGGTCACGGCGGCGGAATCCCCTGTGCGGATCGACATTCGCGAACGCCTTGGCGGTGTCGCCTACGACTATCTCGATACGCCGACCGGCGAACGCATCGTCGTCGAAACACGGGGCGACGAAGCCATCCCGGAAGGCAGCGGCGTGCGGGTGGATTTCGACCCGGCACAGGCGATGTTCTTCGACGCGGAAAGCGAATTGCGCCTGCGCTGAGCCGTTCAGGCTTTCACCGCCTCCATGAAGCGGTGCCGGATCACCACCGGGTCCAGCGTGATCACCGGCATCTTCACATTGCCGCTGTCGCACTTGCAGACGATCACGGTCATCTCGTCACTGTCGATCGCGTCCCTCAGGACCGGGCCGAGGTCCTTGTCCTGCACCTCGATCACGTTATCGCATCCGCAGGCGCGCGCCACTTCCGCAAGCGAGGTCTTTTTGCCCGCATAGGTCGGCTGATCGCCCGTTGACCCATAGGACCCGTTGTCGATGATCAGCAGCGTGTAATTGCCTGCGGCGTTGTTGCCGATGGTGGGCAAGGTGCCAAGGTTGGTCAGGACAGAGCCGTCCCCATCGATGGAAATGACCGGCTTCGGCTGCACCAGTGCCAGCCCGAACCCGATGGAAGAGGCCAGCCCCATGGTGCCCAGCATGTAAAAGTTGGTGGGCTGATCATCGATGCTGTGCAGTTCCTGACTGGGCAGGCCGATATTGCAGACGACAAGGTGGTCACGGATGATGGGCGCGATGTCGCGCAGGATCTCGGAACGTATCATTGGTCGCCGTAGCCTCCCCAGAAGTTGGCGTCGGTCAGGATCGCCACGGGCTTGTTGCACATGAAGGTGTACTTGAGGATATTGTCGAGCTCCTCCACGTCCTTCTGGCGGTGAAAGTGATAGGTCGGAATGTTGAGTTGCGCGAGCAGCGCCTTGGTATGGACCGCCATTTCCACCTGACAGGCGACCGGTTCGCGCAACTCGCCCCGGTAGGAAATGATCATCGGCAGCGGCATCCGGTAGAACTGGATCAGCGTGACGAGCGTGTTGATCGTGACCCCGATGGCGGTGTTCTGCATGATGATCGCGGGCCGTTTGCCCCCCATGAAAGCCCCGGCGCAGAGCCCCATGCCTTCGTCCTCCTTGTTCGCGGGGACGTGCATGATGTCGTCGCGGCGCTCGACCTCCTCAATCACGCCGGCCAACTGCTTGCAGGGCACGGTAGTGACGAAGAACACGTCGTTCGCGACAAGGTCATCCGCGATCTTCCTGTCGATGTTCATCTGGAGTCTGCCTTTCCTCTGGGGCGCCCGGCGGCGCTTTGGCGGGATATGGGGTGGGCTCTGTGCGGCAAGGAACCGTTCTGCGCCCGTAGCGGCTGTTGCCCCATTGGTAGCCCCCGGCGGGGGCCACCGCAATACGACCGGATCTGGTGCCGGGGCACGCGTATCGATCAGACCGGCGGCGAAAGAGGAGCCGCACATCGACGGCACGGGCGTGGCCTTCCATATCTTTCAGTCGGGATAAACGCGCCGCCGGGTGCAAACTAGCCGAGGTATCCCACGAAAGAGACGATTTTCCAGTTTCCCCCCTCCTCTCGGACCAGGGTGAAGACGGATTGCCAGCCGTAGGGTTCGCGCGTGCCGTCCCGCAGCGGAAGGGCCCCGTCGAAAACCTTGTGAAGAAGCGCGGTGCCCTCCGCGTAGAAATCAATTCTGGCGATACGCGCGCCTTCGAACATGGCGCGCCGCAGCTTGTCCGGATCGGCCCGCTCCCGCGTGAGCGCCGACATCTCCAGCCAGCGGTCCCGGTATGCCGAAAGGTTTGGAAAACCCACCGTCCACTGGAGAGGATCCCGCGACCCGCCCGCGTCCAGCGCAATGAAGCGGGCCGCGTCGAAGTCATCTGCGACCGCAGCCCAATCTCCGGCGAGGAAGGCATCGATATCGGCACGCATGTGCCTTTCCCAGAGCGTGTGGCGCACAGGATCGTTACCGGAATCGAACGGATTGTCGAAAGGGCTCATGAAAATCTCGCGGTGCAGCCGGGGCGATGTGCTTCGGGTAATACGACGCGGGGCCGGCAGCAATATGGCATCGCAAAGGGTCCGGGGCTGCTTCTGTCCTTTTCATCCGGAGGGCGCTAGGGAGGGGCATCCATTATCGAAATGCGCCCTG
>NZ_LWGH01000562.1:0-6090 GCF_001635395.1 Sulfitobacter sp. HI0129
GCGCGGGCCTCCTCCAGCATGGCGGTGGCCGAACAACTCAGAGATCGTGCTGGACCGCAAGATCGCGGACAAGCGGGTCTTCCCGGCCATCGACATCCTCAAGTCCGGCACCCGGAAAGAGGATCTGCTGGTGGAGAAGACGGACCTGCAGAAAACCTTTGTCCTGCGGCGTATCCTGAACCCGATGGGCACCACGGATGCGATCGAGTTCCTGATCGGCAAGCTGAAGCAGACGAAGACGAACTCCGACTTCTTCGACTCCATGAATACCTGATTTAATAAATAATATCAGTAGTTTAACATGTCGACGATCTATGCTCAAGCCACTGCGCCGGGTCGGGCAGGTGTATCCGTCGTCCGCCTTTCAGGCCCGCAGGCGTTCGAGATTGCGCAGGTCTGCGTCGGCTCCTTGCCCGCGCCGCGCAGCACTGCCTTGCGCGCGTTTGTGGACGCCGATGGGGAGGTTATCGATCGTTGCCTCGTCCTTTGCTTTGCTCGGCCTGCCAGTTTCACGGGCGAGGACGTCGTCGAATTTCATCTTCATGGCAGCATCGCCATCGTTCAGGCGGTGCTTCGGCGGTTGAGCGGATTCTCCGAAACCGCGCTCGCCCAACCGGGGGAGTTCACAAGGCGGGCGCTGGAAAACGACAGGATGGACCTCGCCCAGGTCGAAGGGCTGTCAGACCTCATCGATGCTGAAACAGAAGCGCAGCGGAAGCAGGCCATCCGCGCTTTCGAGGGACGATTGGGCGACGTGGTGGCAGGCTGGCGGGTGAAGCTGATCCGCGCCGCCTCTCTGCTGGAGGCCACCATCGATTTCGCGGATGAGGATGTTCCCGTTGATGTGTCGGACGAAGTCGCTGAACTGCTTTCCGCCGTGGAGAGTGAGCTGGAACAACAGATCGTTGGCACCAGCGTAGCTGAGAGGATTCGAAGCGGGTTCGAGGTCGCGATCCTCGGTGCGCCGAACGTGGGCAAATCTACTTTGCTGAATACCCTCGCGGGGAGGGAGGCGGCCATCACCTCCTCCACCGCCGGTACGACCCGCGATGTGATCGAAGTACGCATGAACCTGCGCGGGTTACCAGTGACCTTGCTGGATACCGCCGGCATCCGCGACACGAACGACGAAGTTGAACAGATCGGTATTTCCCGGGCCTTGCAACGGGCAGCGAATTCCGATTTGCGCGTTTTCCTTGCGACGCCGGAAGAGGCGGCGACGCTTCCGGTTCAGGATGATGACATCGTGCTGCAACCCAAGATGGATGAGACGCGGAGTGGTGCTCCGGGTATTTCCGGGCTGACGGGGGCAGGGGTGAACGACCTAGTGGACCGAATTGCTGACATTCTTTCTGTCCGTTCTGGGAACGCGGGGCTCGCGACGCATGAACGGCATAGAACTGCCATGGTGAATGCACGGGAGCATCTATCCGAAGTACGGTCCTTGATCAGCACTGGTCCGGACCTGTATGATATCGCTGCGGATGGGCTTCGGCATGCTGTCCTTCATCTGGATTCGCTTGTGGGCCGAATAGATGTCGAAAATCTGTTGGACGAGATCTTTTCCAACTTTTGTATCGGGAAGTGAGGGGTGTTTCACGTGAAACATTTCAACGTGCTTGTTATCGGGGGCGGCCACGCAGGCTGCGAAGCCGCACATGCTGCCGCACGCATGGGCGTGGATACGGCGCTCGTCACCATGAAGCGTGCAGACATCGGCGTGATGTCCTGCAATCCGGCAATCGGCGGGCTGGGCAAGGGGCACCTCGTTCGAGAGATCGATGCGCTCGATGGGTTGATGGGCCGAGTGGCCGACAAGGCGGGTATCCAGTTCCGACTTCTGAACCGCAGGAAAGGGCCTGCAGTGCAGGGGCCGCGGGCGCAGGCGGATCGCAAAATCTATCAGCGTGAGATGCTTCAAGAGATCGAGAATACCCCGCGGCTTCAGCTTATAGAAGCGGAAGTGGTGGATTTGCTTGTCGAAGCTGGCAAGGTCACCGGCGTTGCACTCGCGGACGGCAGTGAGCTTTCCGCAGATCGAGTTATCCTGACCTCGGGCACTTTCCTTCGCGGAACCATTCATATCGGGGAGAAGCGCTCCTCCGGCGGGCGGATGGGTAACAAGGCTTCAGACAAGCTCGCCGAAAGGCTTTATGCCCTGGACCTGCCGATGGGGCGCCTGAAAACAGGTACGCCGCCACGTCTGGACGGACGAACCATCGATTGGGATATTCTTGACCGGCAGGAGGGCGACGATACGCCGGAGATGTTTTCTTTCCTGTCTGATGGCCCATCGGCGCGGCAAATCTCTTGCGGGATTACGCATACCAATACGGCCACTCACAAGATCATCACCGACAACCTGTCGCGTTCCGCGATGTACGGCGGACATATCGAGGGAGTTGGCCCCCGCTACTGTCCTTCGATTGAGGATAAGGTAACACGCTTCGCGGATAAGGACTCCCACCAGATATTCCTTGAGCCCGAGGGGTTGGACGATCATACGATTTATCCCAACGGCATTTCCACCTCCCTCCCGGAAGAGGTTCAGTTGGAATATGTGCGTTCCATCCGCGGGCTGGAAGCGGCCGAGATTCTCCAGCCCGGTTACGCGATTGAATACGATTATGTCGATCCCCGGGCGCTGGACGGCACATTGCAGCTCAAGAGGCTTTCTGGTCTTTTCCTTGCGGGTCAGATCAATGGCACGACGGGGTATGAGGAAGCTGGGGCTCAAGGCTTGATTGCCGGTTTGAACGCTGCATTGGCGGTGCAGGGTAAAAATCCGGCGGTGTTTAGTCGTTCGCAGTCTTACATCGGGGTGATGGTCGATGACCTGACGGCACGCGGGGTTACGGAGCCCTATCGGATGTTCACGTCCCGCGCTGAATTCCGCCTTTCCCTTCGGGCGGACAACGCGGATCAGCGACTTACGCCGTTGGGGATCGAGCTTGGGTGTGTTTCAGACAATCGGGCGAAGATTTTTGGCGCGAAGGCGAAGAAACTGGCGGATGCCTTGGCTGTTCTGAAAGAGCGCAACTATTCCAGCCAGGAACTGGAGGCGCACGGGTTCGCTGTGCGGCATGACGGGCAGCGGCGCACGGCCTATGACCTCCTCGCCGTGAGTGATACGAAGTTCAGTGATATTGGGGGGCTGGACCCACGGTTCGCGGACATAGACGCTGATACGGCAAATCAGATCGAGCGTGACGCGCTTTACGCGCATTACATTGAACGGCAGGCGCGGTCTGTCGAAGCGTTGCAGCGGGATGAGGAAAAGAAGTTCCCCGGCGATTTCGACTTCGCTGCTGTGACCGGCCTCTCCAATGAGTTGAAAGCGAAGCTTCTGGCGGCCCAGCCTTCCAATCTTTCGCAGGCCTCACGCATTGACGGGATGACCCCCGCCGCGTTGACGCTTTTGCTCGCCCGTCTCAAGCGCTTGGAGCGGGAAGCGGGATGAATGTTTCACGTGAAACATTGGCGGACCTCGAAGAGTTTGAACGACTGGTCCGCCAGTGGAATCCGAAGATCAATCTGGTTTCGAAATCCTCTCTGGAAGATATCCGCACCCGCCATATCGAGGACTCGCTTCAACTTTACGAATTGAATGATCGTGCTGGAAAGTGGCTGGATCTGGGAAGTGGCGGGGGCTTTCCCGGGCTGATTCTGGCGATAGCGGATAAAAACGGCGCGCGGAGCAACCAGTTTCATCTGGTGGAAAGCGACCAGAGAAAATGTGCTTTCCTGCGGACCGCAGCGCGAGAATTAGGATTGGAAGCTAAGATACACGGTCAGAGGATAGAAGAGCTTGAGCCGCAGAAGGCTGACGTTGTAAGTGCGCGGGCTTTGGCTGATTTGCCGACCCTCTTGGAATTGGCCCATCGGCATATGAAGCCCGGTGCGATAGCCTATTTTCCGAAAGGAAAAAAATGGGGTGAAGAGGTCGCGGAAGCACGAAAATCATGGCAGTTTGATTATGAAGCACTGGACAGCAAAACCAGTGCCGAGGCAGCGATTATCAGGATGGGAAATATAAAGCGTGTTTGATCCTTCTCGCCCGCGGGGGCCAAAAATCATCGCTGTCACCAACCAGAAGGGTGGGGTGGGGAAAACAACCACCTCCATCAATCTGGCCGCTGCACTTACCGAAGCGGGGCGCAAAGTGCTGTTGGTCGACCTCGACCCGCAGGGCAACGCCTCCACCGGGCTGGGGGTTGAGGTCAATGACAGGGTTTACACGACATATGAACTGCTGCTCGAAGATATCGACTTGGAGGAGGTGATCCTCCCATCTGGGCAGCCTGGCCTTTCGATCATCCCTGCCACGACCGATCTGAGCTCTGCCGATATGGAGTTGATCTCGAACGAAAAGCGCAGCTTTTTGCTGCATGACGCCCTTCGCCAGACGGCGATGGACAAGTTCGAATTCGACTATATCCTGATCGATTGCCCACCGTCACTGAACCTTTTGACGGTCAACGCGATGATCGCGGCCCATTCCGTTCTGGTCCCGTTGCAGAGCGAATTCTTTGCGCTGGAGGGTCTTTCGCAGCTGATGATGACGATCCGCGAAGTGCGGCAGACGGGGAACAAGAGTCTCAGGATCGAGGGGGTGGTGCTGACAATGTATGATCGGCGGAACAACCTTTCCCAGCAGGTGGAGCAGGATGCCCGCGCGACGCTCGGCGATGTGGTTTTCAAGACAGTCATCCCCCGAAACGTCCGTGTCAGTGAAGCACCGAGCTTTGCGATGCCGGTGCTGTCCTATGACACGGGGTCGAAAGGGGCTTTGGCCTATCGGGATTTGGCGCAAGAGATAATGAAGAACAACGAGGAATTGGCAGGAGCTTGAGCATGGCGGATACGAACGAGCGCAAACGGGGATTGGGTCGTGGGCTTTCAGCGCTCATGGCGGATGTGACGGAAACCGAAAGCCAGGGCCCGGCAGCGGCGGAGCGGCGCGTTCCGATTGAAAAGATCGTCCCTAACCCGGAGCAGCCCCGCAAAAGATTTGCTGAAGAAGACCTCACGGATCTGACGAACTCCGTGAAGGAGAAGGGTGTGATTCAGCCGTTGATCGTGCGGCCCCGGAGTAATGGCGATTTTGAAATCGTCGCGGGTGAACGGCGCTGGCGTGCGGCCCAGATGGCCAAACTGCATGAGCTTCCGGTGATCGTCCGAGATTTCACCGATGTCGAAGTGCTCGAAGTGGCGATCATCGAAAATATCCAGCGGGCCGACCTCAACTCCATCGAAGAGGCGACCGGATATCGGCAGTTGATGGACCGGTTCGGCCATACGCAGGAAAAGATGGCGGAAGCACTGGGCAAGAGCCGGAGCCATATCGCGAACCTGCTGCGCCTTCTGAAACTGCCGGAGCCGGTGCTGGCCATGGTGCGGGACGGATCGCTGAGTGCTGGTCACGCGCGGGCCCTGATCCCCGCGGCAGAGCCGGAAAAGCTTGCCCGGGCAGTGGTTGAAAAGGGCCTGTCCGTTCGGGCGACCGAGGCACTGGTGAAGAGAGAACAGGAACCAGCGAAATCGCCCGGTTCGACCCGAAGCCGCCGTACAGAGGGTGAGGAAAAGGATGCCGATACCAAGGCGCTTGAAGGTGATCTTTCGGCCAACCTTGGTATGAAGGTCACCTTGAGCCATACTGCAGGCGGGGAGGGTGGCCAGTTGACCGTCACCTATGAAACCCTCGACCAACTGGATGAGCTATGCCGGAAACTGGGCGGTCACTGATCGGCCACAAGCTCCGCAAGGACGGCGTTCAATACCATAACGCCTTGATTTGAAACAGAAATATTATCACCGTTCCGTTCGATCATACCGATATCGACAAGATGCCTGAGCGCGGGGCCATCCAGACTGGTCCCCGCCAGCGCCTCATACCGTTCAAGGCTGATCCCGTCGGACAGGCGCAGGCCCATCAGCAGAAATTCTTCCGCCTGATCCTGTCGTGAAAGGGCGACGCGGGGCTTTTCCGGGTTTCCGGCAGCTTCGGCATCCATCCACCGGCGCGGGTTGCTGAACTGTTCTGTGCCCCATTTCACCCCGTCAATCGTCACCCGGCCATGGGCGCCGGGT
>NZ_LWGH01000563.1:0-484 GCF_001635395.1 Sulfitobacter sp. HI0129
GCGCGTTTTCCTTGCGACGCCGGAAGAGGCGGCGACGCTTCCGGTTCAGGATGATGACATCGTGCTGCAACCCAAGATGGATGAGACGCGGAGTGGTGCTCCGGGTATTTCCGGGCTGACGGGGGCAGGGGTGAACGACCTAGTGGACCGAATTGCTGACATTCTTTCTGTCCGTTCTGGGAACGCGGGGCTCGCGACGCATGAACGGCATAGAACTGCCATGGTGAATGCACGGGAGCATCTATCCGAAGTACGGTCCTTGATCAGCACTGGTCCGGACCTGTATGATATCGCTGCGGATGGGCTTCGGCATGCTGTCCTTCATCTGGATTCGCTTGTGGGCCGAATAGATGTCGAAAATCTGTTGGACGAGATCTTTTCCAACTTTTGTATCGGGAAGTGAGGGGTGTTTCACGTGAAACATTTCAACGTGCTTGTTATCGGGGGCGGCCACGCAGGCTGCGAAGCCGCACATGCTGCCGCA
>NZ_LWGH01000564.1:0-3909 GCF_001635395.1 Sulfitobacter sp. HI0129
GAACACGGCGGCAGCCCGGCGGGCCGCTGCGCTGGAGATCGAATTTGCCGACGGTACCGTGGATGTCACCCGGCGCAGCGCCCCCCGCAAGCGCAGCGATCCGCCGCCTGAGCAGGGCGATCTGTTCTGACCTTTATGTCTGTCCGGCGGGCCGCGCCCCCGGTCAGACGCCCACCTTGGGGCCGAGGCAGATCAGTTCCTGCCCGGCTTCGTCCACTTCGTATAGCTGGGTGGCCGCGGGGTCGTTTTCGAACCGGGCGATCAGGCCATTGCCGCCTTCCCGGAAGGTCCAGCACTGGGGATCGAGTTCATTTTCATAGGTAAAGCAGATCATCCCGTTTTCCTCGTACCACTCCCCCTCCTTGCAGACCCCGTCGAGGAAGGACCACTGGACGCGCCGGTTGTCGCGGTAGACCTCCGCGCCGTAGGGGCGCCCGTTCTGCCCGTAGAACAGGGTCTTGCCCCGTGTATAGGCATCGAACTCTGCGGCGCTCATCGTGGGTTCGGCGCGCGTAGGGGCGGCCTGCGCGGCAAGCGCAGCGGCGAGGAACAGGGATAGGACGCGGCCAGGCATGAGAGAAGCCTGCCAGAAAGCCCGGGCTTGGGGAAGGGAAAGGCTCAGCCCGCAGCGGCATCCTGCCAGCGGGCGGCCCGCCGGTCCATCACCCTTCGCCAGAGCGGCGGCACCAGCGCGATCGTGGCCATGACCGGGAGGGACCGGGGCAGCATCGGCATCTTTACGGGATCGAGGCTGAGGTCCGGGAATGCCCGCCCGGGGCGCATATGGTGGTCGGAATGGCGCGGCGCATTCAGCATCATCGCCCCTGAATACCACGAGGGCGCGTTCCAGCTGTGCTGCGGGCCCACGGGTTCGCGGCGCCCGTCGGCGCGCAGACCGCGGCGCAACCCATAGTGCTGCACATAGTCCGACAGCAGCAGTTGAAGCTGCGCATAGGCGGCGACCCCGACATGCACCGCCAGCCCGTCCCATCCCGCCAAACCGAAGGACAGTAAAAGCGCCAGCGCCGCACCGCCGACATAGAACACGTAAGGGTGGCTGAGCGCCGTGGGCCTTGCCCGGGCCCGCTGGCGCTGCGCGGTGTCGGCTCGCAGGCCGGCAATGAACTCCCCCCGCAGGGCGCGCAGGGCATAGGCCCAGAACCCTTCGCCCAGTCGCGCGGAATTCGGGTCATCGTCCGTCGCCGCATGGACATGATGCACCCGCAGATGGGCCGACACATGATGCCCGTGCAGCAGCGAGACATAGACGGTCGCCCCGGCAAGGCGCAGGAACCGGGGGGCCATGTGGATCAGCTCATGCGCGTTGGAATTGGAGACCTGCCCGGCATAGAGACCGAGGGCCAGAAAGCTCGCCACCCGGCCCGGGCCGGAGAGGTCGGAGCCGCCCGCGATGGCCCAGACCCCGCCGAAAAGGAGCACCAGATGCACTCCGGCCAGCAGGAGGTTGAGCCACCGCCCCGACCGGTCGGAGGCGGGCAACTCATTCGGTATCCTGTCCATCAGCAGGACCATCAGGGTGATCGACCCGACGGCAATCCATGGCCAGACACCACCGAGAACATAGGCGAGGGCGAGCGCCGCGGCGGGGGTCAATGTGGCGATGGCGTACCAGAACATCGGCGGCTCCTGCAGGGTCGGAATGTTCTTATACGCGAAGCGGCGTCCGTCAAAGGAGACATCGCGTCGCCGGGCGGGCGTTTCGCGCCGGGACATGAACGTTTTTCGGAGTTTCGCTCCGTGAACCATTTGCTAGGCTCCGCGGGAACCGAAAGCGGAGGGGTCGCAAATGGCGCTCGATGAAAGCAGCACATCAACCGGATCTGAACCGCGCAAGGGCGTCTGGAAATCCGGCAAGGGGAAGGGACGCCATCACACCAAGGGCCGTCAGCTTCAGGATGGACCATGGGAAGAGGTGCGCGCGCTGCTGGGCGACCGCCCGCGCAGGCGCGATCTGCTGATCGAGCATCTGCACCTCATCCAGGATGAATATGGCCGTCTTTCCGCAGCGCATCTGCGTGCTTTGGCCGAGGAAATGCGCCTGAGCATGGCAGAGGTCTACGAGGTCGCGACCTTCTATGCCCATTTCGATGTGGTGAAAGAGGGCGAACCGGCCCCGCCCGACCTGACGATCCGGGTCTGCGATTCGCTGTCCTGTGAACTGGCGGGCGCGCAGGCGCTCAAATCCGCGCTGGAAAAGGGCTGCGATCCCGCGAAAATCCGGGTCATGCGTGCGCCCTGCATGGGCCGCTGCGACACCGCCCCGGTGCTGGAGATCGGCCATCGCCACATCGATCACGCGACACCCGAAAAGGTCGAAGCCGTCATAGACGAGGGCGATTTCCACGCCGTGGTTCCCGATTATGAAGCCTTTGATGCCTACCGTGCGGACGGCGGCTATGAGACGCTGACGCAGTTGCGCGCCTCGGGCGACTGGAAGGCCGTTCAGCAGAAGGTGCTCGATTCCGGCCTGCGTGGTCTTGGCGGGGCCGGATTCCCTTCTGGCAAAAAATGGGGCTTCGTGCGCGACAACGCGGGCCCGCGCTATCTTGCAGTCAACGGGGACGAGGGCGAGCCGGGGACCTTCAAGGACCGCTGGTATCTGGAACGACAGCCGCATCTTTTCCTCGAAGGGATGCTGATCGCCGCATGGGCGGTCGAGGCGGATACCGTCTTTCTCTATATGCGGGATGAATATCCCGCGGTGCTGGAAATTCTGCGGCGCGAAATTCGTGCGCTCGAAGAGGCGGGGCTGATCGCACCGGGATACGTCGATCTGCGGCGCGGCGCGGGCGCCTATATCTGCGGCGAGGAAAGCGCCATGATCGAATCGATCGAGGGCAAGCGCGGTCTGCCGCGTCACCGGCCCCCTTTCGTGGCACAGGTCGGGGTCTTCGGGCGGCCAACGCTCGTCCATAACGTCGAGACGCTGCACTGGGTCGCGCGGGTCTGCCGGGAGGGGCCCGAAGTGCTGAACGCGACTGAAAAGAACGGTCGGCGGGGCTTGCGGACCTATTCGGTATCGGGCCGCGTGGCGGCACCGGGCGTCTATCTGTTGCCCGCCGGTTCGACGATTCGGGATGTGATCGAGGCGGCTGGCGGCATGGCCGAAGGGCAGGCGTTGAAGGCCTATCAGCCCGGCGGGCCGTCTTCCGGCCTGCTGCCCGCGCATATGGATGATATCCCGCTCGATTTCGATACGCTTCAGCCCCACGGCAGCTTCATCGGCTCAGCCGCCGTCGTCGTGCTTTCGGATCAGGACAGTGCGCGCGCGGCGGCCCTGAACATGCTGCGATTTTTCGAGGATGAAAGCTGCGGTCAATGCACGCCCTGCCGCGTCGGCTGCGAAAAGGCCGTCAAGTTGATGCAGGCGCCCCACTGGGACAAGGGCCTGCTGGAGGAGCTCAGCAGCACGATGGTGGATGCATCCATCTGCGGGTTGGGGCAGGCGGCGCCGAACCCGATCCGCAGCGTGATGAAGCATTTCCCGGACGAAGTCTGACAGAAAAGCGGGGGCGCAGGCCGCGGCCCCATCTTCCCATCACCTGCGCGAAAACACTTCAAGAACGTGGGGTATCGCCTTGAATTCACGAGCCTTTCCGGGTCGGCGCATCTGCAGGGGCTTGGTGATCAGGTCGGCCCAGCCCAGCCGCGCCGCCCGGTCCTGCGCGCGTTCCCAGTTACCCTGAACGTCATTGGCACGGTAGCTGATGAAGGCTTCGGTCATGGCGGGCGTGGGCCCGTTGCCTATGGCCAGCCCGCTCAACGCGAAGATCAGCAGATCCCGCGCGTGACCGTCCGGCGTGTCGAGCTTGGGGCGATGGTTCTCGAAATCGATGAAGGTGGTGCGGCTGCCTTGCCAGCAAATATCCTTGATCGCGGGTCGCCCGT
>NZ_LWGH01000565.1:0-8351 GCF_001635395.1 Sulfitobacter sp. HI0129
TGGCCTCCCGCTTGGCCCCGATCATCTCGACGCGCTGGAAGACATCGGCCTGCCCGCCATCATTCGCCCCGCCTTCACCATGGGGGGCACCGGGGGCGGCGTCGCCTATAACCGCGACGATTACGAACACTACTGCCGGTCGGGCATGGATGCCTCGCCCATGGGCCAGATCCTGATCGACGAATCCCTGCTCGGCTGGAAGGAATTCGAGATGGAGGTGGTGCGCGACACCGCCGACAACGCGATCATCGTCTGTTCCATCGAAAACGTGGACCCGATGGGCGTGCATACCGGCGACAGCATCACCGTGGCCCCCGCGCTGACGCTGACCGACAAGGAATACCAGATCATGCGCAACCACTCGATCGCGGTCCTGCGGGAGATCGGGGTGGAAACCGGGGGCTCCAACGTCCAATGGGCGGTGAACCCCGAAGACGGCCGCATGGTCGTGATCGAGATGAACCCCCGGGTGTCGCGCTCCTCGGCGCTGGCCTCGAAGGCGACGGGTTTTCCCATCGCGAAGATCGCGGCGAAACTCGCTGTCGGTTTCACGCTGGACGAGTTGGACAACGACATCACCGGCGTGACACCCGCCAGCTTCGAGCCGACAATCGACTACGTGGTCACCAAGATCCCGAAATTCGCCTTCGAGAAGTTTCCCGGCGCGAAACCCTACCTCACCACCGCGATGAAATCCGTGGGCGAGGCCATGGCGATTGGCCGTACGATCCACGAATCGATGCAAAAGGCGCTGGCCTCAATGGAATCGGGCCTGACCGGCTTTGACGAAATCGCCATCCCCGGCGCGCCGGACCGCGCCGCGCTGGTCAAGGCGATCAGCCAGCAGACACCGGACCGGATGCGTACCATCGCACAGGCCATGCGCCACGGCATGAATGATGACGACATTCACGGCATCACGATGTTCGATCCGTGGTTCCTTGCCCGTATCCGCGAAATCGTGGACGCCGAAGAAGCGGTGCGCGAGGGGGGCCTGCCCAAGGACGCGGAGGGCCTGCGGCGGCTCAAGATGATGGGCTTCACCGACGCGCGGCTCGCCAAGTTGACCGGGCAGGATGAGGAACAGGTGCGCGCGGCGCGGATCGACGTCGGCGTAACTGCGGTGTTCAAGCGGATCGACACCTGCGCCGCCGAATTCGAGGCGCAGACCCCTTACATGTATTCCACCTATGAGGCCCCCATGATGGGCGAGGCGGAATGCGAGGCGCGGCCCAGCGACCGAAAGAAGGTCGTGATCCTCGGGGGCGGGCCGAACCGGATCGGCCAGGGCATCGAGTTTGACTATTGCTGCTGCCACGCCTGCTACGCGCTGACCGACGCGGGCTATGAGACGATCATGATCAACTGCAACCCGGAAACGGTCAGCACCGATTATGACACCTCGGACCGGCTCTATTTCGAACCGCTCACCTTTGAGCACGTGATGGAGATCCTGCGGGTGGAGCAGGAGAACGGCACCCTGCATGGCGTGATCGTGCAGTTCGGTGGCCAGACACCGCTGAAGATCGCTGCCGACCTGCATGCCGCGGGGATCCCGATCCTCGGTACCACGCCCGACATGATCGACCTTGCGGAAGACCGGGAGCGGTTCCAGCAACTGGTGCAGAAGCTGGGCCTCAAGCAGCCGCGCAACGGCATCGCCCATTCGGACGAGGAAGCCTTCGAAATCGCCCGCGACATCGGTTTCCCGCTGGTGATCCGCCCCTCTTACGTGCTGGGCGGCCGTGCGATGGAGATCGTGCGCGACCAGCAGAGCCTTGAACGCTACATCAACGAGGCGGTCGTCGTGTCCGGCAAGAGCCCGGTGCTGCTGGACAGCTACCTGAGCGGTGCTGTCGAACTGGACGTGGACGCCCTGTCGGACGGCAAGGACGTCCATGTCGCTGGTATCATGCAGCATATCGAGGAGGCGGGCGTCCATTCGGGTGACAGCGCCTGTTCGCTGCCCCCCTATTCGCTGCCACGCGACGTGATCGAAACCGTCAAGGAACAGACCCGCGCACTGGCCAAGGCGCTCAACGTCGTGGGCCTGATGAACATCCAGTTCGCGGTGAAGGACGGCGAGATCTACCTGATCGAGGTCAACCCCCGCGCCAGCCGCACGGTGCCCTTCGTGGCAAAGGCCACCGACAGCGCCATCGCCTCCATCGCCGCGCGTGTCATGGCGGGCGAGCCGCTGTCAACCTTCCCGCAGCGTCCGCCCTACCCCACCGATACCGCCTATGACGACATCCTGCCGCTGGGCGATCCGATGACGCTGGCCGACCCGGACATGCCGTGGTTCTCCGTCAAGGAAGCGGTGCTGCCCTTTGCCCGGTTCCCCGGCGTCGATACGCTGCTGGGGCCGGAAATGCGCTCCACCGGCGAAGTCATGGGATGGGACCGCGATTTCCCGCGCGCCTTTTTGAAGGCGCAGCTGGGGGCCGGTACGGTGCTGCCGCGTGAGGGCTGCGTGTTCCTGTCGATCAAGGACATGGACAAGACGGAGCAGATGCTCGAAGCGGCCCGTATCTTGCTGGAACAGGGCTTTACCATCGTCGCCACGCGCGGCACGGCGGCCTGGCTGTCCGAACACGACATCGACTGTGAACTGGTCAACAAGGTCTATGAGGGCCGTCCGGACATCACCGATCTACTCAAGGACGGAACGGTGCAACTGGTGCTGAACACGACCGAAGGCGCGCAGGCGGTGGAAGACAGCAAGTCGATCCGCTCCATCGCGCTCTATGACAAGATCCCCTATTTCACCACCGCAGCCGGGGCCCATGCCGCCGTGCTGGCCATCAAGGCACAGGCCGAGGATGAGATCGGCGTGAAGGCGCTGCAGGATTAACGCCGGATCATCGCTACCAAGCTGTTGAGCCAACCTGTCGTCGCCCCGCCGCAAGGGGGCGCGGGCTGGCTCTGACGCGGCGTAGAAATCATGAATGTGCTGCTAAAATCGGCACTCCCCGTGTACAATGGCACAGGCTTTGCGCATAGTCGGGGCGGCCAGTCCGAATGCCCCCGTTTCCGCAGTTGGAGAACCGAAGAACATGTATACACCCGCCATCACCGGCAGCGGCGTCTTCACCCCCGATCAGGTCATCACCAATGCCGAACTGGTGGAAGCGTTCAACGCCTATGCCGACCGCTACAATGCCGAAAACGCCGATGAAATCGCCGCCGGAACGCTGGCGGCAAAGGAACATTCCTCCGAAGAATTCATCGTCAAGGCCAGCGGGATCGAACAGCGCTACGTGATCGACAAATCGGGCGTTCTCGACCCCGCCGTGATGCACCCGCTGCTGCGCCAGCGCAGCGATGACGAACCGTCGCTGATGGCGGAAATGGCGCTGAAGGCCGCGCGCATCGCGCTGGAACAGGCCGGTCGGACCGCGGCGGATGTGGACGCGGTGATCTGTGCGGCTTCGAACCTAGAACGGGCCTATCCGGCGGTCGCGATCGAGATACAGGACCTGCTGGAGATCGACGGTTTCGCCTTTGACATGAATGTCGCCTGTTCTTCGGCAACGTTCGGCATTCAGGCCGCCGCCGACATGGTGCGATCGGGTTCGATCCGGTCGGCGCTGGTGGTGAACCCCGAGATCTGTTCGGCCCATCTGGAGTGGCGCGACCGCGATTGCCATTTCATCTTCGGGGATGTCGCGACAGCCACGCTCATTGAACGGACCGAGGACGCCGAGGGCGCGCATTTCGAGATACGCTCGACCCGCTGTGCCACGCAGTATTCCAACAATATCCGCAACAACAACGGCTTCCTGCGCCGCTCCCGCCCGGACGGTCTGGCCGACCGGCGCGACATGCAGTTCATGCAGAATGGCCGCAAGGTCTTCAAGGAGGTGCTGCCGCTGGTCGCCGATCACATCGGCAACCACATGGCCGAAGAAGGTGTCGAAGCGGGCGATCTCAAGCGGCTGTGGCTGCATCAGGCCAACAAGTCGATGAACGACTTCATCGGCCGCAAGGTGCTGGGCCGCGCCCCCGAGCCGGGCGAACAGCCAAATATCCTTCAGGATTACGCCAATACCTCTTCGGCAGGCTCCATCATCGCCTTCTCCAAGTACTCGGACGATCTGGAACCGGGCGACGTGGGGCTGATCTGCTCATTCGGGGCGGGGTATTCCGTGGGCTCCGTACTCGTCGAGCGGCGGGACTGACCTAACCCTTGGCAGAGACCCGCGCGTGGACCTCTGCCGCGCTTTCCACCCGTTCCGAATAGCGGTCCACAAGGTAGGCACCGCGCCCCCGGGTGAGCCACGTGAATTTCACCAGCTCCTCCATCACGTCGACGATGCGCGCATAGAACGGCCCCTCGGGCAGGCGGCCTTCGTCGCCAAATTCAAGCCACGCCTTGGGGATGCTGGATTGGTTTGGAATGGTGATCATCCGCATCCAGCGGCCCAGTATCCGCATCTGGTTCACCGCGTTGAAGGATTGCGACCCACCCGAAACCTGCATGACGGCCAGCGTCTTGCCCTGCGTCGTGCGAATGCCCCCTTGCAGAGAGAGCGGGAGCCAGTCGATCTGGGTTTTCATCACGCCCGTCATCGCGCCATGGCGTTCGGGGCTGGACCAGACCATGCCTTCGGACCAGACGACAAGCTCGCGCAGTTCGGCCACCTTGGGGTGATCGGCCCCCGTATCGTCCACCAGCGGCAAACCGTGGGGATCGAAAAGGCGCGTCTCGCACCCCAGCCGGCGCAGGATGCGCGCCGCTTCCTCTGCCGCGCGGCGGGAATAGCTTTCCGCGCGCAGCGAGCCATAGAGCAGCAGGATGCGCGGGGGATGGCCCGGATCATCTGCGGCCTGCAGGGCCTTTGTGTCGATGTCGGGAAGCTGGTCCGCGCGCAGGGCGGGAAACGTATCTGTCATGGAGCGGGCCTTCGGATGAGTGATTTCGCCGTGTTCCTAGCTTTTCGCCCCGGGGCTGTCATCCTTCCTTTGCCGTCCCGCCGTCGGGTCAGAGTCTTGAACGGATCCGCGGCACGTCCTATTGCGTGCCATGGCCAAGCTCTACTTCAATTTCTCAACCATGAACGCCGGGAAATCCACGGTGCTTCTGCAAGCCGCGCATAACTACAACGATCGCGGGATGCAGACCTATCTGCTGACCGCGCAGCTCGATACGCGGGCGGGCGAAGGGCGGATCGCCTCGCGGATCGGCATCGCCCGGGCCGCAGATACCTTTGCTGCGGAGGATGATCTTTTCGCCCGGATCGAAGCGCGGCTGGCGAAAGGCCCCTGCGCCTGCATCTTCGTGGACGAGGCGCAGTTCCTTACGGAAGCGCAGGTCTGGCAGTTGGCCCGGGCGGTCGACGACCTTGGCGTTCCGATCATGTGTTACGGGCTGCGCGTGGATTTTCAGGGGCGGCTCTTTCCCGGCTCGGCCACGCTGCTGGCGCTGGCGGACGAGATGCGCGAGGTGCGCACCATCTGCCACTGCGGCAAGAAGGCGACCATGGTCGTCCGGCAGGGACCGGACGGAAAGGCGCTGCGCGAGGGCGCACAGATCGAGATTGGCGGAAACGAACGCTACGTTTCGCTCTGCCGCAGGCATTGGCGCGCCGTGATGGAATGACCCCCGGTCTCAGACCGTGTTGGGTGGGGTTTCCCCTTTGAAGAAGACCTTCAGGTTATCAACCGCCATGCGCCCCATGTCGATCCGGACCTCCAGCGCGGAGGTGCCGAGATGCGGCAGCAGCACCACGTTGTCGAGCGCGCGCAGCGCCTCTGGCACGACGGGTTCGTTTTCGTAGACATCGAGGCCCGCGCCCGCGATCGTGCCTTCCTGCAAGGCCGAGATCAGGGCCGTTTCATCCACCACGTCGCCCCGGGAAATATTCACGAGATATCCCTCCGGCCCCAGCGCGCGCAGCACATCGGCGTTCACCATGTGGCGGGTTTCGGCGCCGCCCGGCACCGCCGCCACAAGCACATCGACAGTGCGGGCCAGTGCCACCGGGTCTTCGCACCGCTGCGCCGGGAAGGCGAGCGTCTTGGGGCTGCGGCTGGCGTAGTGAATCTCCATCCCGAAGCCGAAGTGGGCACGGCGGGCGATGGCCTGCCCGATGCGGCCCATGCCGAGGATCCCCATTGTCTTGTGGCTGAGGTGCATGCCCAGCATCTGGGTGGGATGCCACCCTTCCCACGCGCCGCTGCGCACGAGGCGTTCACCTTCGCCAGCGCGCCGGGCAGCCATCAGCGTCAAGGTCATGGCAATGTCGGCGGTCGCATCCGTGACGGCACCGGGCGTGTTGGTCACCGTCAGGCCCGCCTCGCGCGCAGCGGCCACGTCGATATGATTGTAGCCCACCCCGAAATTGGCGAGGATCCGGCACCGGGGGTCGGGCACATCCGCGAAAACCTCTGCCGTGAAACGATCCCCCAGGGTGCAAAGCACCCCGTCGAAGTCACGCAGCGCGCTGCGCAGTTCCTCCGCCGACAGGGGCGAGGTTTCGGGCCGCACGGTGACATCGAAGCCGTCCAGTTGCGCGATGACCTCCTTCGGGAGCGGTCGGGTAAGCAGTAGCCGGGTCAATGCATTCGTCCTCCGTTGGGAACGGGTCTTTCGGGTGCGAGGAGGACCACGTCACCGTTGTCGTCCGGCAGGCCGAGCACCAGCACTTCGGACATGAAAGGACCGATCTGGCGCGGTGGAAAGTTCACCACCGCCATCACCTGGCGCCCGATCAGCCCGTCGGGAGTATAATGCGCGGTGAGTTGCGCGGACGTCTTGCGCTCTCCGATCTCGTCCCCGAAATCGATCCAGAGCTTGATCGCCGGTTTGCGCGCCTCCGGGAAGGGCTCCGCCCGCAGGACGGTTCCGGTGCGGATATCGACGGCAAGGAAATCGTCAAAGGATATCTCAGCCATCGGCAAGCGCTTTCGAACGGGCCGTTGCCGCCGCCACGGCACGCTGGATGAGCGGGCGCAGCCCCTCGTTCTCGTCCATCAGCACCTCAAGGGCCGCCTGCGTCGTCCCGTTGGGACTGGTGACATTGACGCGCAGTTGGGACGGATCCTCGCTGGCCTCCATCGCCAACGCCCCTGCCCCGGCGACGGTCGCCTTGGCGAGGGTCAGTGCGAGTTCGCGGTCCAGCCCCTGGGCCTCTCCGGCGTCGGCCATCGCTTCCATCATGTGAAAGACGTAAGCCGGGCCTGACCCGCTGACGCCGGTCACGGCATCTATCTGGCCCTCGTTTTCCAGACGCACGACCTTTCCCACCGCGGAAAGCAGGTCTTCGGCCATATCCATCAGGGCGGGGCTTGCGTGGTCGTTACCGATGATGGCGGTGATCCCCCGGCCGATTGCTGCCGGAGTGTTGGGCATCGCGCGGACGATGGGGGTAGCGCTGCCGAGCGTCTTTTCGAAGTGCCCGATGGTGGTGCCCGCCGCGACGCTGACAAAGAGCGTTTCCCCGTCGCCCATGGCCCTGAGCACGGGCAGCGCCTCTTCCATCATCTGTGGCTTGACGGCGACAAGGACGACAGCAGGCTTCGCGGGCATCTCGGCGTTGATATGGACGCCTTGCGCCTTCAGCCAGTCAGAGGGGCGGGGGTCCATGACCCAGACCGAACCGGGGGGCAGCCCCCCGGCCAACCAGCCTGCGAGCATGGCCGATCCCATCTTTCCGCAGCCCAGCAGTACGAGACCCTGTGCGGCGATCCTGTCGTCCTTCATGGTACCTCCCCCGGTTTGACCGGGGCAGTGTTACGCCCGCCCGTAGGCCTCTGCAATGGCAACCTGCAACGCTTCGCGGGGGGTGCGATCCCCCCAGACCAGCAGTTGCAGCGCGGGGTAATAGCGCTCGGCACTGACGACGGCGGCACCGATCATCGTGTCGATCTGCTCGGGCGAGGCGATCTGCCCGCCGCTGAGGACGAGCCCGTAGCGGTAGACCATGAGTTGCTGTTCGGACCAGAAAGTATAGCTGCCGGCCCAGCATTGATCGTTCATCTCGTTGAGCAAGGCATAGAGGGCGGGCAGCTTTTCGGTGGGCGGTTCCATTTCGAAGGTGCAGATCAGCCGCAGGGTTTCATCATAGGCGGACCACGCAAGGGTGATCGAATAGGTACGCCATTGCCCCTCGACCGCCATGGCGATCTGTTCGTCGGAAATACGGTCGAAGTCCCATTCATGATGGGCCGCGATATTTTCGACGATATCGATGGGGTGGATGTCTTCTTCAAGGTACTGCTCGGACAGGGCCATTTCGTCACCTCTATATATTCGACCAGCGTAGGAGCTGTCAGCCGCCCCCATCGCTAGGTGCTTTTGCTACAGGGCGTGTGACCGTGCACATGCCCTACAAGATATGGTGGGGGTA
>NZ_LWGH01000566.1:0-3107 GCF_001635395.1 Sulfitobacter sp. HI0129
GGTGGAACATCCCGACATCGCCAAGGTCAGCTTTACCGGCGGCACGGCGACCGGGCGCGCGTTGGCCGAAAAGGCCGGGCGCAAGCTGATGCCGGTGAGCCTCGAACTTGGGGGGAAATCCCCCACCATCGTGTTCGACGACGCGGATATGGAGGTGGCGCTGGCGGGGATCCTCTTTGGGGTGTTTTCCTCCACCGGGCAAAGCTGCATCGCCGGGTCGCGGCTTTTCGTGCAGCGCGGCATCTACAATGAGTTCGTAACCCGGCTGGTCGCGGCGACCAAGCGGCTGCGGGTGGGGCACCCCTTTGCCGAAGGCACGCAGGTCGCGCCGCTGATCCATCCCGACCACCGCAAGGAGGTGCAGGCCCATGTGGCGCAAGCGCTGGAGGATGGCGGCAAGCTGCTCTGCGGCGGTGAGGCGCCGGAGGGGCCGGCCTACGAAGGCGGCAGCTATTACCTGCCCACCATCATCGAAGGATTGCCCAACGACGCACGCCTCTGCCGCGAGGAAGTATTCGGCCCCGTCTTGGCGGTGTTGCCGTTCGACGATGAAGGCGATGTGATCGCGCAGGGCAACGATAATGAATACGGGCTGGCCTGCGGGATCTGGACCCGCGATTTCCCGCGCGCATGGCGGGTGGCGCGGGCGATCCGGGCGGGCACGGTCTGGGTGAACACTTACAAGCAATTCTCGATCTCCACCCCCTTTGGCGGCGACGGTGCCAGCGGCATGGGGCGCGAGAAGGGGCGGCAGGGGATGCGCGCCTACATGCGGCAAAAGGCGATCTACACCGATCTGACCGGCGCGCCCCATCCGTGGGCCGCGGACGTGGTGGGCCCGTCATGACCGGGCAGATCGCGATCATAGGGGCGGGGCCATCGGGCTGCTTTCTGGCGCAGGCGCTGCTGAAGTCAGACCCGGCGTTGCAGGTCGACCTGATCGACCGGTTGCCGGTGCCCTACGGGCTGGTGCGCTACGGGGTTGCGGCGGATCATCAGGGCACCAAGGCCGTTTCCCGCCAGTTCGCGCGGCTTTTCGAACGGCAGGGTGCGCGGTTCTTCGGCAATGTGAGCATCGGGTCGGACGTGACGCTCGACGATCTGCGCGGCGCTTATGACGCCGTTGTCCTTGCGGCGGGCCTCTCGGCGGACCGGGCCTTGGCGGTGCCGGGCGGCGATCTAGGCGGTGTGTTCGGGGCGGGCAAGCTGACCCGGGCGCTTTATGAACACCCCGAAGCCGAGGCGCTGCCCCAGCTTGGCCCGCGCCCGCTGATCGTGGGGAATGGCAACGTGGCAATCGACCTGCTGCGGCTGCTGGCCAAGACGCCTGAGGAACTGGAAGGGTCCGACCTGGGGCACAGCCCGACGGACTGGCTGGCCGCAAGCGGGATCGAGGAGATCACCATTACAGGGCGCTCCCCGGCGGCGGCGGCCAAGTTCGACACGGTGATGATCAAGGAACTGGGCAAGCTTGGCGGGGTGACGATCCGGGTGCTGGGGGCGGGTGAAACCGACGATCCGCAGGCGCGGAAAAAGCTCGAAGCGCTGGCCGCGCTCGAAGAGGGGGAGGGGCCGCGCCGGATCACCTTCCGCTTTGGTCTGACCCCGATTGCCGTGGAGGGGGACAGCCGCGCCGAGGCCGTTCGTTTTGCCAGCGACGCCGGGGAGGAGGTGCTGCCTTGTTCATCCGTGCTGACGGCGATCGGCTTTGACGCACCGGGCGACCTGCCCCGCGACCTTCTGCTGGCGGAGGAAAGCGAAGGCAAACTGGCGGAGGGTCTTTACGCGACCGGCTGGTTCCGCCGGGGGCCGCGCGGCACGATCCCCGACAACCGGGCCGACGCGAAGGAACTGGCCGAACGCATCCTGACCGAGATTGCGCCCGACACAACCAAAACCGGCGCCGCCCTGCTGGGGGCGCTGCCCGACACCACCGACTATTCCGGCTGGTCCCGCATCGACAATGCAGAGACCGCCAACCCGCCACCCGGCCGCTGCCGGGTCAAGATCACCACCCGCGAGGACATGCTGCGCCTCGCCAGAGAGGAGGAAACGCAATGAACATCAACGTGCTTTACGGAACCGAAACCGGCAACGCCGAGATGCTGGCCGAGGATATCGCCGCCGAACTGGAGGCCAACCACGAGGTCACGGCCATCAACCTGTCGGACTTCGATCCGGCGAATTTCGACGCGGATACCCTCTACCTGCTGGTCTGCTCAACCTATGGCGACGGAGAGCTGCCCGCGTCGGCCCAGCCCTTTGCCGAGAAGCTGGAAAGCGAGCAGCCGGACCTGACCGGGGTGCATTTCGGCATCTTCGGGATGGGCGACAGCGAATATGAGGAGACCTTCAACGGGGGGCCGAAAACGCTCGCGGAACTGATGATTGCCCGGGGGGCGAGCCAGCTGGGCGACCGTATCGCGCATGATGCCTCGGGTACGGACATGGCCGAAGACATCGCCTTTCCCTGGGCGGAGCAGATCGTCGGCATGGCCGATGAAACGATCGGCCAGGCGGCGTGACACAGAGCGCAGAGATACGCGACCGGCTGACCCGCGCATGGCGACATGGCGACCATGCCGATTTTCGCGGCATCATATGCGAAGAGCCGCTGGATCTGTCCGGCGTGGCGCTCGACGGGGTGGATTTCACCGGGGCGCGCTTTGCGGCGGGCGTGGATGCGCGGGGGGCGCGGTTCGACGGGCTGGCGTGGTTCCGCGATGTTGCGTTCGGCGGGCCGGCCCGGTTCGACGATGCCGTGTTCATGAACGACGCCCGGTTCGAAGGCGCGGATTTTTCCGGCCATGCAAGCTTTCATGGGGCCGAGTTCCGTGGGATCGGCCGGTTCGACGGTGCGCATTTCGCCGCCGGGGCCGACATGGGGGCAACCACCTGTTACGGGAACTTCTCGCTTCAGTTGGTCGACGGGCGGGGCGCCTTCACCTTCGGGGGCAGCGAATGGCTGGGCGGCCTGTGGTGCGACCGCGCCCGCCTGCCCGGAGAGGTCGATCTGGCCGAAACCCAGGTGCATGGCCGCCTGTGGCTGCGCGGCGCCCGGCGCGGGAACGCGGCGCTTGAACCGGAGGATTTCGGCATGTCCTTCG
>NZ_LWGH01000567.1:0-8702 GCF_001635395.1 Sulfitobacter sp. HI0129
GCCGCCTTCCAGACATGGCGCCGCTATGACGCCGACCGGCGCAACATGATCCGTGCTGAAGTCGCCCGCATCCTTGCCACGCCCGACCTCAGCCGCGACACGACGGAGATGCTGACCCGGATCCGGGGTGGCTGAAGCCCCGCTGCTGACCTATCGGCGGCAGGCGCGCAACCGCGCGACGGCACTGGCGGTCGCGGGGGTCTGGGCGGCGATGGGTTTCGCATGGGTCTTCTGGGACGCATCCTCGCTGGTGCTGGCGCTGCCCGCCCTCTTCACGCTACCGGCCTTGTGGGATCTGTGGCGGAATACGCAGAGCAGCCTCACCCTCACCCGCGAGGCGCTATCCTGGCGCACGGAGACGCGGGAGGTGGAGGTTCCGCTGCGGGACATCGATCGGATGCGGATGGACACGAGGCTTGACCTCAGCGTGCGGATGACGGTGCGGCTGAAGAACGGTTTGCGGCTACGTATTCCGCCGCAATGCACGCCCCCGCACCGAAAGTTCGAAGACGCGCTTACCGACGCCGGGATCACCACGGAGCGGCATCATTTCTCGCTGATGCAATAGGCCCGCCCTCAGGGCCGGGCGCGGGGCCGCGTCGCATTGAGCGGCATGCAGTAACTTTGGCGTTTCAGCCAGTTCGCCATGTCGACCCGTTTGCGGGCATTGCGCATGGGGCCCCAGTCCGCCGCGACGCCGCGCCCGCCCCGACCATAGATCACGCCGTCGCGCGGTACCGTCACGGCAAGGATCCGGACCGCACAGCTCAGATTTGCCGCGCCGTTTTTCAGGGCATCGCCGGTGCCTACGTTGCATTTGTAGCCCCGCGCGGTGGCGGGCAGTATCTGCAGCAGCCCGTACCAGCGCCCCCCGCCCCCGACAGCGGCCGCCTTGTAAGTGCTTTCATGCTTGGCCAGCGCCGACATGAAACCGACCCAGAAGGCACGGCGGTTGCCGTGGGATTGCATCGGATAGGCCGGGCACCAGAACTCGACATCCGCCGGCACCATGTCCACCAGCGGGCGGCCATGATTCTTGAGCGCGGCCAGCGCCGCCCGGGTCCAGAGCGCATGGCCGCGTTTGTGCTGCCAGCGGGTTCGCGGGATGTGACCGGGCCGCGCAGGGGGGCGCAGCGCGCTGATCGCGATGGGCGCCGCCGTGGCGAGTTGCGGTTTTTCCGCCTCTCCCGGAAAGGCCGGTCGGGGTTCCAGCGCCACGGGCGCCGGTCCCACAACGGGCGGCGTATCGATCGCCCGCTCAAGGTTCCTGTCGGGGCGAAGCTGCGGTCGCAGCACGCCCTTGGCCTCCGCCAGCACCTGAACCGGCAACAGCGCCAGCATCCCTGCGATGAATAGGTTTTTCATCGGGGCAATATGCGGCCCGGCCCGCGATGAATGCAAGCTCATGGAATCTCGCGCATCCGCCGGGCGGCGGAAATGCGCGCGTCTGCCCGCGAGGGGAACGCCCCTGTGAAACCGCGATTACGTCCTGCGGGCGCCATGTTCGCGCCCCAAACCGAACCTAGCCTGTTGCAAAGGCCGCCCAAAGGCCAGCAGTTGAAGTACAGGTACGTGTCCGATGTTCCCAAGCCGCCAGATCGCCGATCGTCTGCACCAGTGTTTCGCCGCGTTCAGAGCGCCGCGGGGCGCCCGACCTGTGCGCGCGGTGGAGCAAGAGGTGCATCCCGTCCTCGCGCAGCAGGCGGTGGCAGCGGTACGCGCCGGCGGGGGCAGCATTCTGCAGATCGCCTGCCCCGATCCGACGGCGGAGGACGAAGCCCGTGATCATCATCAGGCCGTGGCGCTGCGCCTCGTGCGGCAGGAACGCTGGGCCGAGCTCTCCCGGACTATCCGTGCAGCCGACGCCAAGCGCAGCCTGACGCCGGGAGCCATGTCCATCGCCGAACTCATGGCCTATGGCGCGCGCGCGGATGTGGTGCTTGCCGCCGAACATGCGTTGATCGACGGTCGGCCTGACCGCAACGCGCCCCTTCTGGCCGGGATCGAGGATCTCGAACTTGTGCTCGAAGACAGCCCCGAGGATTACGTCGTCGCCGCCATCGTGGCCCAGGCCCATATGGATCTTGGCTGGGCATGGCGCGGCACCGGCTGGGACGTGGAGGTCCCCGCCCGCAACCGTGCCGCCTTTGCCGCCCATTTCGAACGGGCCGAGGAAATCCTCGCCCCCTTCGCGGACGAAGCCGCGACCTCCCCCCTGCTGGCCGCGACGCAATGCGCCCTCTTGGGCGGCAGCGCTACGGACGGGCGCGCCGTGGCCGACCGCTACGAACGGCTCATCGACCTCAACCCCGAAAACCCGCGCCCCATGCGCGCCATGGGCAACCACCTGCTGCCACGCTGGTACGGCAGCTATGCAGAGCTGGAGCTGGAAGCCCGCCGCACCGCATCACGTACGCAGGCGGTCTGGGGTGCCGGGGGCTATACATGGGTGCAGTTCGACGCCATCTCCTGCGATGACGAAGCCTGCGCGCGGCTCGATCTGCCGTTCTTTGTCGAAGGGTTGCACGACATCCTGAACCGCCGCCCCGATCCCTATACCACCAACCTGCTGGCCGCCTATTGCGCCAACAGCATCGGTCAGGCCTTTTCCGGCAACGATCATGCAGACCATGTACGCGCCCAGATCGCCGATTGCGCGGGCTGGATCGTGCGCGAGCATCTGACGGAACTGCATCCGATGATCTGGGCCCACGCCGCGCGCGGATTCGACAACAACCTGCGGGTCCAGTGCCCGACGCGCTTTGCCGCCTCGGGCCGGGATGACGCCATGCGCATCATCACCTCGCTCTTCCAGGGCGAAATCGCGGCGGGCAAACGCGTCGTCTTCACCGAAACCGGGCCGGAAACCCGCGCCGCCTGATCGGGCCACGCCGCCGCCCCTTGCAGCACTCGGCCCCCTGTCCTATGACCTCCAGCGATCCCTGACGCACGAGGTTCCCATGCTCGACCTGACATATGACACGCCCAAGGCGCGCACCATCGCGGGTGCCAAGCACGACTGGGAACTGGTCATCGGCATGGAGGTCCATGCCCAGATATCTTCGCAGGCAAAGCTCTTTTCCGGTGCTTCCACGAAATTCGGCGCAGAGCCCAATTCCAATGTGGCCTTCGTGGATGCCGCGATGCCGGGGATGCTGCCGGTGATCAACGAATTCTGTGTCGAACAGGCGGTGCGCACCGGGCTGGGTCTCAAGGCCAAGATCAACCTGAAGTCCGCCTTCGACCGGAAGAACTACTTCTATCCCGACCTGCCGCAGGGCTACCAGATTAGCCAGCTTTACGAACCCATCGTGGGCGAAGGCGAAGTGCTGGTCGAAATGGGCGACGGCACGGCACGTCTGGTGCGGGTGGAACGCATCCACATCGAACAGGACGCCGGTAAATCCATCCACGACATGGACCCCAACATGTCATTCGTGGATCTCAACCGAACCGGCGTGGCGCTGATGGAAATCGTCAGCCGCCCGGACATTCGCGGCCCCGAAGAAGCCGCCGCCTATCTGGGCAAGCTGCGCCAGATCCTGCGTTATCTGGGCACCTGTAACGGCGACATGCAGTCAGGCGCCATGCGGGCCGATGTGAACGTGTCGATCTGCCGCCCGGGCGCCTATGAGAAATATCAGGAAACGCAGGACTTTTCGCATCTCGGCACACGGTGCGAGATCAAGAACATGAACTCCATGCGGTTCATACAGCAAGCCATCGAAGTCGAGGCGAAGCGCCAGATCGCCATCGTCGAGGCAGGCGGCGAAGTGGTGCAGGAAACGCGGCTCTTCGATCCGGACAAGCAGGAAACCCGTTCCATGCGGTCGAAGGAAGAGGCGCATGACTACCGCTACTTCCCCGACCCCGACCTGTTGCCGTTAGAGATCGAACAGGGATGGGTGGATGACATCGCCGCCAACCTGCCCGAATTGCCCGACGCGAAAAAGGCGCGCTTCATCGCCGATTTCGGCCTGTCGGACTATGACGCATCCGTGCTGACGGCCGAAGTTGCTTCGGCAGACTATTTTAAGAATGTGCTGTCGGCGATTGACCAATCCGGTGAGGTATTGGTCAAGACAGCAGAACGAATGGATACTGACAATCCCCTTCCGAAATTACCAATGGTCGAAGCGAAATACGCCGCCAATTGGGTCATTAATGATCTATTTGGACGGCTCAAAAAGGAAGATCATGACATCAGCGAGAGCCCCGTCAGCCCCGAACAATTAGCTGGAATTCTTCTGTTAATCGCCAAGGGCGACATTTCCGGCAAGATCGGCAAGGACCTGTTCGAAATCGTCTATACCGAAGGCGGCGACCCGGCGCAGATCGTCGAGGATCGGGGCATGAAGCAGGTGACGGACACGGGCGCCATCGAACAGGCCGTGGATGACATCATCGCCGCCAACCCTGCGCAGGTCGAAAAGGCCAAGCAGAACCCCAAGCTGGCGGGCTGGTTCGTGGGGCAGGTCATGAAGGCGACCGGTGGCAAAGCGAACCCCAAGGCGGTCAATGAAATCGTGGCGGCCAAGCTGAACGGATGAAGCGGCGGCGCGACAGGCTGTCCATCCATAACGAACGGGTGAAGCTCTTTGCCGGGTTCTTCAACACGCTGGGCCTCGGCTTTCTGGGGGTGGCCTTGCTGCGCCCGCTGGTCGAAGGCAGGGTGGTGAGCGATCCGTTCCTCGTGGTCTGGATCGCGACGGGGCTGGCACTTCACGGCGCGGCGCACTATATTCTGAGGTATCTGGAAAGGGAGGTCGGCGATGACGGCCTATGAAATTTTCGTACCCCTCTTCGCTCTCGGCCTCGCCGGGGTGGGGGTTCTGCTGGCCCGCCATTCGGCGCACCGGCTTGAACGCGATGCCGCTGACGGATCGCGCAGCGAATGAAGGCTGATTTGCGGGCAGGTCACCGGATCGCGGAACGCGCCTCCTGATGTCAGCGCCTTTCCGTTCGTCAATGATGCGGGTGCGCCCAGAGTGGATCGATTTCAACGGTCATCTCAACATGGCGTATTACAACGTCCTGTTCGATACTTCCGTCGATCAGGCCTATGAGCTTCTGGGCTTCGGACCGGACTATCAAAAGACCGGCTGCACCACATATGTCGCCGAATTTCATGTCTGCTACGTCCGGGAACTTCATGAAAACGATGAAGTTTTCGTCACGCTCCAAATCCTCGACCATGACGCGAAGCGGTTCCACACCTATCAGGAGCTTTACCACGCCGATGGCTGGCTTGCCGCAACCGCCGAAGGGCTGACGCTGCATGTGGACCAGTCCGGCCCCCGCGTCGCCGAGATGCCCCCGCATATCCGGGCCAACCTTGGCCGGATGGCAGAGGATCACGCAAAGCTGCCACGCCCCGAAAGGGCCGGGCGCAGCATCGGGATCCGCCGTCGCAAGGCGGGCTGAAGCGCCCGACCAGCATCAGGCCCAAGCCGCACAATCGGGCGCGAATTTTACGTTTCGGTACCGTTCCGGCAGTTCCAATCATCGCATCACTCGCCTATAAAAGCGGGCGTCTGTTGCTGAGGTTACCCCATGCCCCGTTACGAATACAAAGTTGTTCCTGCCCCGAACAAGGGCGTCAAGGCCAAGGGAGTAAAGGGGGCGGAAGCGCGATTTTCCCATGCCTTGCAAGAGCTTATGAACAGCCTTTCATGTTACGGCTGGGAATATCAGCGCGCCGAGACCTTGCCCAGCATCGAACGCAGCGGCATCGCTTCGTCCACCACCGAATGGCGCAACGTGCTGATCTTCCGTCGCCTGCGCGAGAATGACGCCGATGCTTTCGCCCCCGAGCTGCTGCCCTCCCCCCGGGCGATGCCCGCCGACATGATGGAAGACCCGCCTGCGGAACCACGGGCCGAAAAGACCGATGGGGCGGCCGCCTCCACTGACGCCGAAAAGCCTGGCGGCGACGCCAAAAAGGCAGATGGCGCCGATGGCCACGATCACTCCGCCCCACTCGACGGTCACGACAAACCCGCGGCGGAAGATGAGGATCCCGATACCGTTACCGCGCGGTTCAAAGGGGTCGCCGCCTCCCTGAAACCCGACCCCGAGGGCAATTCGAAAAAATCGGATTGAGCCTGCTCAGTCGCCGAGATCCAGCGCCAGTGCATGGATGCGCCCCATGAGGTCGCGACCCAGCGCATCATGCACGGCCCGGTGACGGGCGATCCGGCTCATCCCCTTGAAGCGCGCCGACCGGATGCGCACGTTGAAATGGCTCTCCCCGCCCTCGCGATAACCGCCGTGTCCCCGGTGGCTTTCGCTATCGTCCACCACCTGCAATTCGCGCGGTTCGAACGCTTGCTCCAACCGGTCCGTGATCTCTGCTGTTACTGACATTTTTTTGCCGCCGCCCCTTCAATCTCTGTCCCATCCGTCTAAACTCACCCGCCTGAGTCGGAAAGGTACCCTGTATGCCCAAAGCTGATCCCTTCGGATTCGACATGTCCGTGTCGTCGTCGAAAAAGAAAAACCCCCGTGGCCGTCGCGGCATGTCGGGCGCTTCGGAGACGTCCACGCGGGTCTGCGATCACCCCGATTGTCAGGAACCGGGAAAGTACCGCGCGCCCAAAGCACCCGATGTGCTGGATGATTATTATTGGTTCTGTCAGCAGCACGTACGGGAATACAATCTGAAGTGGAACTTCTTCGACGGCACGACCGAAGCGGAATTGAATGCCCAGATGTCCAAGGACAAGGTCTGGGAACGCTCGACCAAGCCGCTGGGCGATCCGGAGGCGCGGGCCTGGGCGCGGCTCGGCATCGAGGATCCGCATCAGGTGCTGGGCAAGAACGCGACGCAGAACCCCGGGCGCGGGCAGCAGGCGGGCCGCCGCCTGCCCCCCACCGAACGGCGCGCGCTGGAAATTCTTGAAGCGAAGGACAGCTGGACCAAGCCCGAGGTGCGCAAAGCCTACAAGGCGCTGATCAAGATCCTTCACCCCGACATGAACGGCGGCGACCGCAGCCAGGAAGAGCAGCTGCAGCAGGTGGTCTGGGCATGGGATCAGATCAAGGGCAGCCGCAACTTCAAGGACTGACTGATTCAAGGACTGACTGGCGAAGGAGCCGAGATGGCGTATCCCTATGACCTCGGCCTCCACAGCCGCCCCGTTTCGGGTGCCTCCGCCGGGGCGCAGGTCTGGTTCGATCGCGGGCTGAACTGGACCTACGGTTACAACCACGAAGAGGCCATCGTCTGCTATCGCCGTGCGCTGGATGAAGCGCCGGACTGCACGATGGCGCATTGGGGCATCGCCTATGCGGCGGGGCCCAACTACAACATGCCGTGGTCGCTTTTCGATGCACGGACAAAGGCCAAGGCGCTGTCGCTCGCATGGGACGCCACGCAGGCCGCGCTTGCCGGTCTGGACAATGTCAGCCCCGTCGAAGCGGCGCTGATCCGCGCCCTGCCCGCGCGCTATCCCCAAGCCACCCCGATCGAGGATCAATCCGGCTGGGACCGGGACTTCGCCGATGCGATGCGGCAGGTTCACGCGGCATTTCCCGATGACGCGGAGGTCGCCACGATCTTCGCCGAGGCGCTGATGAACCTCAGCCCGTGGAAGATGTGGGACATCGACGCGGGCGGTGTGCCCCGGCAGGCGGAAACGCTCGAATGTCAGCGGGTGCTGGAACGGCATCTGGCCCGCCCCGGGGGCATGTCCCACCCCGGGTTGCTGCATCTCTATATCCACCTGATGGAAATGTCGCCCGAGCCGGAAAAGGCCCTGAAGGCAGCGGATGCGCTGCGCGATCTGGTGCCGGACGCGGGCCATCTGATCCATATGCCCACGCATATCGACGTGCTTTGCGGCGATTACGAAAAGGTTGTGCGCTGGAACCGGCGCGCCATTGCGGCGGACCTGAAATATTATGCCGAAAACGGCGCCTTCAACGTCTATTCAGGCTACCGGCAGCACAATTACCACTTCGTCATGAGCGGAGCGATGTATCTGGGCCAGATGGCCCCCGCCCTTGCCGCGGTGCGCGAGATGGCGGAAACCTCGCCCAAGGCGATGCTGGAAATCACCTCCCCGCCCATGGCCGATTATTTCGAGACCATTCTCGCCATGGAGCCGCATGTCCTGATCCGCTTTGGCCGATGGGAGGAGATTCTGGCCCTGCCCCTGCCCGAGGACCGGACGCTTTATTGCGTGCGGGTGGCCTTCATCGAATACGCCAAGGCGCTGGCACTGGCCTCGCTGGGGCGGGTCGAAGAGGCGACGGCGCAGGAAGAACGCTTTCAGGCCGCACGCGCCAAGGTGCCGGAGACGCGCCTGCTGCATAACGTGCGCACGGTGGACCTGCTGGAGATCGCCGATGCCATGCTGCGCGGTGAGCTGGAATATCGCCGGGGCAATTTCGACGCCGCCTTCGCTTCACTGCGGGAGGCCGTGCGCCTTGACGACGGGCTGCCCTATGACGAGCCATGGGGCTGGATGCAGCCCACCCGCCACGCCTTGGGCGCGCTCTTGCTGGAACAGGGCCATGCGGAAGAGGCGGCACAGGTCTACCGCGAGGATCTGGGCCTCGTTCCCGGGTTGCCGCGTGCCTGCGTGCACCCCGACAACGTCTGGAGTTTGAAGGGCCTGCACGATTGTCTCGAACAACTGGGCGAGACGGCGGAGCTGCCCCAGCTGCGGCTGCGCCTGTCGCTGGCACAGGCCCGGGCG
>NZ_LWGH01000568.1:0-2586 GCF_001635395.1 Sulfitobacter sp. HI0129
ATGGAGGCGGGCCTGTCGCTTGCGCCGTCCCGCGCGACCGATCTGGCCGGGATGCGCGGCGTGCTGGAGCAGACCAATCCCACCGAAGAGGTCGAAGGTCTCGACCGCGCATTGCTGGATCAGTTCGGCGAAACGCTCGCGGCCTTCGACGCGATGCGGCAAGCCGAGGGCGCGGCGCTGGAGGCGTTGCTGCGGGGCCAGATCGACGAGATCGAGGCGCTGACTGCCGAAGCCGTGAACGCCGTCAAGGCCCGCGCGGCCCAGATCGGCGAGACGCTGCGCCGCAACCTCGCCAAGGTGATGGACAATGCCGATGGCGCGGACCCCGATCGCGTCGCGCAGGAACTCGCGCTGATCGCGGTAAAATCCGACGTGACCGAGGAAACGGACCGCTTGTCGGCCCATGTCGCCGCGGCACGCGCGCTGATCGACGAAGGCGGCGCGGTGGGCCGCCGGCTCGATTTCCTGATGCAGGAATTCAATCGCGAAGCGAACACCCTGTGCTCAAAAGCGCAGAACACCGATGTCACGCGCGTCGGTCTGGCGCTGAAGGCCGTGATCGACCAGATGCGCGAACAGGTCCAGAATGTGGAGTAACCCGATATGACCGCCAAGCGACGCGGCCTGCTGATCATCCTGTCCTCGCCCTCGGGTGCCGGTAAATCGACGCTGGCGCATCGCCTGCGCGCCTGGGACGAAGGGCTGACCTTTTCCGTCTCCGCCACCACCCGGGCGATGCGCGCGGGTGAGGTGGACGGCGCGGATTATCATTTCATGTCGGAAAAGAAGTTCAAGGAGCAGGTCGCCGCCGACGCGATGCTGGAACATGCCCATGTCTTCGGCAATTTCTACGGCTCGCCCCGCGGCCCGGTGGAAGAAGCGATCGAGGCCGGGCGCGACGTCCTGTTCGACATCGACTGGCAGGGGGCCCAGCAGATCACCAATTCAGCGCTCGGGCCGCATACGCTGTCGATCTTCCTGCTGCCGCCCTCCATCGCGGAACTGCGCAAGCGGCTGGAAAAGCGGGATCTGGATTCCGCCAGCGTGATCGCACGCCGGATGGAAAAAAGCTGGGACGAGATCAGCCATTGGGGTGGCTATGACTATGTTCTGGTGAACGACGATCTTGACAGGACCGAAGAGCGCCTGCGCACCATCGTCGAAGCCACCCGCCTGCGGCGTATCCAGCAGCCATGGCTCAACGAACACGTCCGCAAGCTGCAATCCGAATTCGAGGAGACGACATGACACTCTATGCACTGGGTGATGACACGCCCGAAGTCCACGCCGACGCCTGGGTCGCACCCGACGCCAACGTCATCGGCACCGTAACGCTTTCCGAAGGGTCATCGGTCTGGTTCGGGGCCACGCTCAGAGGTGACAACGAGCCTATCGTCGTGGGGCAGGGCAGCAACGTGCAAGAGAACTGCGTCTTTCACACCGACATCGGTTTCCCGCTGACCGTGGGGCGGAACTGCACCATCGGTCACAAGGTCATGCTGCATGGCTGCACCGTGGGGGACAACACGTTGGTTGGCATGGGCGCCACCATTCTCAACGGGGCGAAGATCGGCAAGAACTGCCTGATCGGAGCCGGTGCCCTGGTGACCGAGAACAAGGTGATCCCCGACAACAGCCTTGTCATGGGCAGCCCGGGAAAGGTTGTTCGCGAACTCGACGCGCAGGCGATCCAGCGCATCACCGCCAGCGCACTGCACTATACGCAGGTCGCCGCCCGGTTCCGCCGCGATCTGGCACCGCTCTGACCGATGTCGCTCCGGCTGCCGATCGGCGATCTCGTCCGCAGCCTGCCGCAGCCGACGCTCGCCATCGACGCGCGCGAACAGATTCTGGCGCTGAACACGCAAGCCGCCGGCCTGCTGGGCCATGCCGCCGTGGGGCGGCATTTCATCACCGTGCTGCGCCAACCGGCACTGGTGGAGGCGGTCGAAGGCTCGCTCGCCGATGCGACGGCCCGGCGCGCACGGTATCATGCCGCCCAAGCGGGCCGCGAAACCGTCTATGACGTGGCGATCTGCCCGGTGGCGGGGGCCGGTGTCACCCTGCTGATCTTTCAGGACACGACCGATGAAGCCGCAGCGGGCCAGATGCGCCGCGATTTCGTGGCCAATGTCAGTCATGAACTGCGCACGCCGCTTACCGCGCTCATGGGTTTCATCGAAACCCTGCGCGGCCCGGCGCGGGACGATGCCGCCGCGCGCGACAGGTTTCTGGGCGTCATGGCGCAGGAGGCGGAGCGGATGAACCGGCTTGTCGGGGACCTGCTGGCGCTGAGCCGGGTCGAGGCGAACGAGCGGGTGCGCCCCAAGGAACGGGTGGATCTGGTAAAGGTGCTGGAGGCGACGCTGCGCAATCTTGCCCCCGTCGCGTCAGCGCAGAACGTCACGCTGCCCGATCCGCCGGAGCTACCGCAGGCCCCCCTGCGCGGCGATGCGGACGAGTTGCAGCAGGTCTTCACCAACCTGCTGGAAAACGCGATCAAATATGGCGGGCCGGGCAGGGCGGTTCATCTGGATGTCTCCCTGCGCGAGCATGACCCGGCGTTGCGGACGGCCAGCTTGCGCG
>NZ_LWGH01000569.1:0-1520 GCF_001635395.1 Sulfitobacter sp. HI0129
AGATCGAGTGCGGGCGCCGCTTCGACACTGGCGGTGGACGGATCGGCGCCCGCCAGTGCGGCCAGCGAAAAGCCCCCCACGTGGGAAAACACGTCGAGTACGCGCGCCCCGCGTGACAGCTCCGCCACGAAGGCGTGGTTGGGCCGCTGGTCGTAGAACAATCCGGTCTTCTGTCCGCCGGTCAGATCCGCCATGTAGATGGCACCGTTCATCGGGACTTCGACGGGGGCAGCCGGTGCCTCTCCGGTCAGGACCGAGGACACATCGTCGAGCCCTTCAAGGGACCGGGTCCGCCCGCCTGCGTTCTTGAGCACATGTTTGACGCCGGTAACGGACACCAGCGCCGCGCAAAGCGGTTCCAGCAGGGCGTCGGCCCATGCCGCGTTGGGCTGGATCACGCAGGTATCGCCGAACCGGTCGATCACCACGCCCGGCAGACCATCCGCCTCCGCATGGATGAGCCGGTAGAAGGGCGCATCGTAAAGCTGTTCGCGCAGTTTGAGCGCACGGCGCAGATGGCCCGCGAACCATGCCTCGTCGATGACCGCCTCCGGATCGGGGTCGATCATGCGGGCGATGATCTTGCTCGCCGGGTTTACGGCGACAAGGCCCATGGGGCGGCGGGTATCATCGTCGAGCCGGGCCAGCGTGCCGGGGGCAAGGCCCCGGGTGCGCCTGTCGGTCACCAGTTCATTGGCGTAGACCCAAGGAAAGCCATGCCGGATGGCACGGGCATTGGCCTTCGGCAGAAGACGGACGGTGGGGCGGTCGGATGCGGAAAGGGGCGCTGTCATAGCGCCCCCTCTAGTCGGTTCCTGAGGATGGATAAAGCTCAGAATTTGTTGAGCGCCTGGATCAGCCCCAGCTTCGCGTTGCGGTGGCCTTCGGGGCGGGACAGTTCCTGCCGGAGGACTTCCGCCAGATGCGCGGTGATCCGCACCTTCTGGGTTTCACCCCGGGCATCGGCAAGGATCGCCTGCCGCCCGCCGAACCCATCGAGGTCCGCCTGCACTTCGCGGGTTGGGCGCAGCAATTCGCCGGTGCGTGCATCCCGCAGCGTCAGCAGGAAGGTGATGGAATGCACACCGCCCACGGTATAGCGCGTCTTTTCCGTAAGCGAATGAAAGCGCCGCACTTCGACATCAAGGCGGACGGGCGTTTCCCCGTCGAAAGCCTCCGCGCCCCGGGCAAAGGCGGTGTCGAAGATCGCCTTGACCTGTGCGTGGCGGTCCCCCAAGGGGTCGCCGCGCCACACGATGTCGCCGCGCGGATAGAAACGGTTCGCCTCGCTGACCTCAAGGCTTTCGGGCACCAGCACGTTGATCTCCGCCACGTTCAGCGACACCGGCATCGCGACCACGGGGGCTGCCGCAACCGGGGCGACCGTCGGGATCGGCGTGGTTTCGAAAGGGGCGGCCCGGGTGGGGAAATCCGGGGCTGCGGTACAGGCCGATACGAGAACGCCCAGTCCAAGGGCGGCGATCGTCTTGATGATGGAAATGTTCATGGCGTCCTCGCTT
>NZ_LWGH01000570.1:0-2276 GCF_001635395.1 Sulfitobacter sp. HI0129
GCACCGCGCCGCCCTCCCCGCTCAGCCCGAACAGCGCGATCACCTGCGGCGTCACCGCCAGCAGCAGGGCCCAGGCCACCAACGTATAGCCCAGCACGAAAATCAGCGCGTCCCGGTAGGTGCCCCGCACCCGGTCCATCTGCCCGGCCCCGTAGTTCTGGCCGAAGATCCCGCCGATGGCCCCGGAGAGCGCGAAAATCCCGCCGAAGATCACGACCGTCAGCCGCCCCACCACGGCCCATGCCGCCACCGCGTCATCGCCATGCTGCGCCATGACCGCGGTCAGCAGATAATTCCCCACGGGCGTCGACATCTGCGTGGCGATGGCCGGCAGAGCCACCCAGAGAAAGGGCCGCGCCACCCGGCGCAGGATCGCACCACTCGGCATCGCCACGAGCCCAGTTTGGTGTACCGCAAAGTAGAGCCCCAGCGCCATCAAGCTGACCCGGAACAGCACGAGGTTGATCGCCGCCCCGTCCAGCCCCCAGCCCAGCCACAGAATGGTGATCGGATCGAGAACCAGCAGAACCAGTCCCGACAGCATGGTGATATACATGGCCTTGGCGCCGTAGCCTTCCGCCCGCAACGTGCCCGAACAGACGAGCGCCACCGCCATCATCACGATGGAGGGGATGGTGATGCCCAGATAGCGCGCCGCGAGCCGCGCGGTTTCCCCCTCCGCCCCGGCCCATGCCACCAGTTCTTGACGCCATGTCACGACAGCGGCCGCCACACCGGCCAGCAGCAGCACCGAAAACACGAGCGCCGCCCCCGCCTGTTCGCGCCCCAGCGCCCGGTGCCCCGAACCGATGCTGCGCGATATCAGCGCGGTTGACGCGATCATCAGCCCCACCCCGATGGAGACGGAAAAGAACTGGATCGCATAGGCAAAGCCGATGGCCGCCACCAGCCGTGCATCGCCAAGCTGCGATATCCACAGAAGGTTCGCGGCATCCACCAGAAAGACAAAGGTGATCCCCGTCGCCCCCGTCGCCGTCATCCGCACCACGTGACCCATGGTGGAGCCCGACAGGAAGCGGCCCGGCTCCATGCGCTATTCCGCGGGCGCAGGCAGCGCCCCGGCAAAGATCGTTTCATGCCCCGGGCGCGGATGGCGCGGGATCAGCAGCGCCAGACCCAGCGAAATCGCCGCCATCCCCGCCGCCAGCAGAAAGACCGCCGCGGGCGAGACGAGCCAGAGCAGACCCAGCAGCACCGGCAGGAAGACGGCGGCGATATGGTTGATGGTAAAGGCCACGGCGGCGGTGGGCGCGATGTCGCCCGGATCGGCGATCTTCTGGAAATAGGTCTTCAGCGCCAGCGCCAGCGCAAAGAACATATGATCGAGCACATAGAGCGTGGCCGCCACCGCAACCCCCCAACCGAGGTAATAGACCCCGCCATAGGCAAGAAAGACCGCCACCAGCCCGATGTATTCAAACCCCAGTGCCCGGCGTTCGCCGAAATACCCCACCGCGCGTCCCATCAGCGGCGCGAAGATCATGTTCGCCACAAGGTTCACCAGATACAGCAGCGTGATCTCATGTACCTCGAAGCCGAAGCGTTCGACCATCATGAAGCCCGCGAAGACGACGAAGATCTGCCGCCGCGCCCCCGACATGAACTGAAGCGCGTAGTAAAGCCAGTATCGCCGCCGCAGCACCATCTTCTTGACCTGTGGATGCGGCGCCTCGAACTGCGGATAGGCGACAAGCGCGAAAAGCGCGATTGCCACGGTCACGCCACCCCCGATGAGGTAGACAATGTTGTAGCTCAGATCGAGCGTCTCCCACAGCGCCATGATCGCGAGGTAGGCCACCAGCGTCGCCAGCGACCCCGCGGCCATCAGCCAGCCGATCATCCGCGGCGCATCCTCGATTTTCAGCCATTGCAACTGCAGCGACTGGTTCACAGTCTCGTAATAGTGAAACCCGATGGAGCTGAGCATCGTCACGGTCAGTATCCCGCCGAGGGAGGGGAACCACGCCGTCACCGCCGTCGCCGCCCCCAAGAGGATCAGCGAGACCAGCCCCAGCACCTGTTCGCGCATGAAGAGGATGATGGCGATGACACCCACGGCGAAAAAGCCGGGGATCTCGCGTACCGTATGCAGCAACCCGATGTCCGAGCCGTCGAAGTTCGCGGCCTCGATGACGAAGTTGTTCAGCAGCGCGGACCACGTGTTGAAGGCAATCGGCATCGCCAGCGCCATCAGGAACAGCAGCGCCACCGGGCGGCGCCAGAACGGCAGATCGCGCGCGTCCGCGAGTGTGATG
>NZ_LWGH01000571.1:0-7651 GCF_001635395.1 Sulfitobacter sp. HI0129
ACTTCGCAGAACCCTCTGGATGGCGGGCCAGGTTGCCGTGCTCAAACACACGAACAGCTTCCGCGACAAGTTCGAACGCTACATCGCGGGAGACCGACACAATGCCCATCTGCGCCGCAAGGCCTACACCGCAATCGCGGCCAAGATGGCGCGCACCGTACACGCCGTGGTCAAGCACGGCGAACCCTATCGCCCCTTCTTCGAGGGGGTGAGCCCAGGTGGAAGGACCCTTGTCTGATCAGAGCCGTGGAGGCAGTTCGCTGACCTCGTAGATAATGTTCAGGTCTTCCGCTTGGGATTTTGGATCTCGTCTTAAGGACGGTGAGGGCCGCCATCGCGCGTACCCTGTGTTTGCTATGGGAGAGACCGCTTCTTGACGGCGGAGACCGCCTGGGCAACCATATCAGGGCATCCGGGACACCGGATGCCCCATGACCTGCTGACCTAAGCAGACAAATCTTCCCGATATAGGACGTTATCACTGACGATGCAACCTGGTTTTCCGTAGACCCGCACCAGCGCATCCAGCTCGCGGGCGACACGGGCTCCCGAGATACTGGTGTCGGCCATGAGGCATAGGTTTTCGCGGCAGCAATCGTCGATCACTGCCAGGATGCGGAACTTGCGTGAAGCACCAAAGCTGTCCGACAGAAAGTCCAGCGACCACCGCGCATTTGGGCGCGCCGCCTCCGGCATCGGTGTGCGTGTGCCGCGGGCCCGTTTGCGGCCACGTCGTCGCTTCACCGAGAGACCTTCCTCCCGGTAGAGCCGATACAGCTTCTTGTGGTTCATGATCATGCCCTTGCGTTCGAGCAGGACGCCGATCCGACGATAGCCGAACCGACGTCGCTTGCCGGCAATCTCCTGCATCTCTTTGCGGATCTCGGGGCAATCCGGCGGGCGTTCGCGCCGGACCGTCTTTGGATCGACACCGACAAGCCGGCAGGCCCGGCGCTGCGAGATGTCGTGATCCCGCATCGCTCTGAGCGCTGCCTCTCGCCGCTTGGTCAGCGTCGTCAGTTCTTTCCCAGAAGATCTTTCAGGACCACGTTGTCGAGCATCGTATCGGCCAGCAGGCGCTTGAGCTTGGTGTTCTCGTCTTCCAGCGCCTTCAGCCGGGCGGCTTCCGACACCTCCATGCCGCCGTATTTGGCTTTCAGCTTGTAAAACGTGGAAGGGCTCAGCCCGTGACGACGGCACACTTCGGCCGTCGGCATGCCCGCCTCTTGCTCCTTGATCATCCCGATAATCTGCGCCTCGGTAAAACGGCTCTTTCGCATTCGTCTGCTCCTTCAAGGTTGGGCAGACTCTACATCATGATGAGGGATTTCGCGGGGGGCAGGTCACTCAGCTGTGCACCTTCGAGGGCAAAAGGCGCAAGACGGAACTGGTCAAAGCCTGCAAGGTGGGTTCGACTTGGTATGCGGCGGCAAAGGTCACAAATATCGACGGCACCCCTGTCGAAGACACGACCTATGTCACCGATGCGGATGGCTCCATCACTTTCGCCGCCGTATTCCTTACCCGATATGATGACGGCTGCTGGGGCTACAAGGACATGGAGGAAAGCGCGGGACCGGTCGAATCCCGCGCGCCACTGAGCCTACTGGCCCTGCTGTCCGAGCTGAAAGACCCAGACAGCTATGCTCATGCCTGGCGCCAGCGCTGCCAGGACTGGGCTGCGATCCCGGACTACGAGGAAGGCGACAAGATCAAGCTCGCAGCACCGGTGACGCTCACCGATGGCAGTACCTGCCAGATTGTCACCGCGACCCACTACAGGCGCGTGCGGCAAAAGCGCCGCTGCTACGGCATCGAGGAAACTGGTGGGCTCGTACGCCTGTCGAAGGCCTCGCTTGCGGGCTCGGAGCTGCTCAGCTCCGCGAAAGGTGCGGCTAGCCCGGTGCTGGCGGAGTTCCTGGCGGGGCGAAATTAGGTCCTGCGCTGGACGGTTCATCGACCTGCCCGGCGACAGCAGATGCTGCGGCTTGTCTTGACAAGGCAATGCAAATGCATTACCTATCGCGGGCAGCAAAGACCCTTTTCTTCAGGAGACTGCCATGACAGCCCTCGCACAAGATGTCTCGAAACTCACGGATCGGTATCAGACGACCGTGCCGGCGGGAGTGCGCAAACAGCTCAAGCTGGGCAAGGGCGACCAGATTCGTTACTGCACCGAGCCGAGTGGCAGGGTCTATATCGAGCCCGTGCGCAGCGACGAGGAAGATCCCGTGCTAGGAGCCTTTCTCGATTTTGTCGAGGCCGATATCAAGGCGCATCCGGACCGCATTCGGGCGTTCGATGGGGCTTTGCATGACCGTCTTGCAGCACTGGTCGGAGACGTTGACGTCGATCTCGATGCGCCGCTATTGCTCGAGGATGAATGAGCGGCGATAGCGTGCCCGCCCAAGCGCCCCTTGTCGTAAACGGATGGTCGATTTATGCGCATCCGCTCTTTCTGGATCAGCTCGAAGGGCTGATTGAAGAGGTCGAGGCGCGTAAGGCACGCGATCCCAAGACCTGGCGCAAGAAAAACCCGACGAAACGGCTGGCCGCCATCTTCAAGCTGGTCACCGAGGCCATACCGGCAGATCCGGGTGCCGCCGCCTTCCGGCAAGGCGGCACACTCGGCGATCACCGCAAGCACTGGTTTCGGGCGAAATTCTTCCAGCAGTATCGGCTGTTCTATCGGTTCAACAGCGATGCGAAGGTCATCGTGGCGGCCTGGGTGAACGACGACAAGACCCTGCGCGCCTACGGCAGCAAGACTGATGCCTATGCGACGTTCAAAGGGATGTTGGAAGATGGCAATCCACCTGACAATTTCGACGCGCTCTTGAAAGAAGCTGCAGCGGCGGGCAAGCGGTTCGAAACTTCCCTTGAAGCGGTGCCCGATCGGTAAGTGGGGTCGAATGCCTGAAGGAGCGGAATCCCACGCTAAGGCTGCCAGTAAGGGGGCATTATGCGTTTCAATCGCCGTCATACTTGGGCCAAGTGAAATAGGCGACATTGGTGTGTCATATGGCTGGTACGATGAAATTCTCAGAAGTCCCTCCCTATCCGTACACCTGCCGTTCGCTGCATCGTGTACGAACTGGTAAGATGCGGGACAAAGGGTGCATTCGCTGCGGATGCGCAGATGGCTGCTTCAGGTTTGGCGCACCGATAGGACATTGCAGCAGGTCGCGCCGGTTAGTCCGTATAGCTTTGGCAGGCATCAACTCCGTTGGCTGTCGAGGCAAGTAGCTGATCTGCATCACGGATGAGATCGGCGACCCGCCTGTCCGCCAGACGATACCGAACGAAGCGGCCTTTGCTGCGGCGACTGACCAGCCCGCATTCCAGCAGACAGCGCAGATGGTTCGAGACGTTGGGCTGACCCAAACCCGTATGCCCGACGATTTCCTGCACGTTGCGTTCGTCCGACACCAGCGCATCGAGGATCGTCAGACGGCTGGGATCGCTTAGGCCCCGGAAGAGCTTTGCCCGCAGTTCCAGTGTATCGGGTGCCGAAAGATCGTCTTGAATGTTTTGCGCTGTCATATCATTATCCACTGATACGTTAGCAGCGTACCTTTTCGCCCGCCACCACAAAAAGGATCGCACATGAGCCAGCCCGATAACAGCAAGTTGGCGACAGCCTCCTCCCCGATCCGAATGCGGGTGCAAGGCATGGACTGCGCGAAAGATGCCGCCGAGATCGAGCGCGCGGCCCGGTCTGCGGGCGTGGCCGAAGGCGACGTGAAAGTGTCCGCCGCCACCCACATCATGACATTGCGGATCGCGGACGGCGATCTGCCGAAAGTGCGGCCCGCGCTCGACGCGACCGGCTACGGTTTCGAGAAGATCGAGGACGGCGATACATCGTCCGATCCGGCCTACAAGGACCCGAGCTATCGCCGCGCGCTCTGGATCGTGGTCGCGCTCAATCTCGGATACGGCGTGGTCGAAATGTTCGGCGGGTTCCTGTCCGGTTCGCAGGCGCTGAAGGCAGACGCGCTCGATTTTCTGGGCGATGGTGCGATCACGTTTCTGGGCCTGCTCGCCATCGGCTGGAGCCTGACATGGCGGGCGCGGTCGGCGATGATCCAAGGCGTGTTTCTGGGCCTTCTGGGCCTTGGCGTTGTCGGCAGCACGCTCTGGCGTGTCCTCAACCAGACCACGCCAGAAGCCGGGTTGATGGGAGCCTTCGCGGTAGGTGCGCTGATCGTAAACATCCTCGCGGTGCTGCCGCTGCTAAAGCACCGCAAGGGTGATGCCAATATGCGAGCCGTCTGGCTGTTCTCTCGCAACGACGCCATCGGCAACCTCGCCGTGGTCATCGCCGCCGGGCTGGTCGCGTGGCTTGGCAGTGCATGGCCCGACCTGATCGTCGCGTTCGCGATCGCGGGGCTTTTCCTGCATTCGTCGTGGATGATCATCCGCGATGCCCGGAGTGACTTGGTGGAAGCTGACTAACTCCATCATGGTGCGACGCGCCGGACGAAAGCCGACATTCGCGCGCCCCGCAGCATCGGTGAGTCTGGGCTCGTTTGAGACCTTCGCGGCATCCCGCCCCAACGTCGGCAATGGTGTGAAGGGGCGTCTGTGCGCAGATGTTTTGGTCATCCCCATAATGTAGAGATCTCAAGAGTCTTATCGTCCGGGAAGTTTTGCTGTAACGTTCGATCATCGCGTGAACGGGGAATCCGAGTTGAAACAGCCTTCAGACCGCAAACAGGCTTGCGACAAAGTCAATCTGTCCAAGGTCCATTCTCCCTACCGCCGATCTCGGGTCGCTCTGAGCGTTGCAGCTATGCCGAGAGACCTAGGCGAGCTTCTGGATAGGCGCCTCGAGGACCATCGCCGTGACCGGTGAGATGACGTCCCATGATGCCTGGTTTCGGTCCAAGGTGAAGGAGGCACTGAATGACCAGCAGGCCGCGACACCGCATTCCAACGTGATGAACCTTGTGCAGGCGGTGATTGATGAGAAGCGCCGCCAACAGTCTTGAACAGTGCGTTCTGTTCTTACCTGGTACCTTCGTGCGTTTCGGGGTGTTTTGGTGGGTTGCCGCCGCTTCTTCTGTCAAAAAATTGTTTGCCGATCGGCTGCGTGACTTAGCCTTTGATTCCGACAAGGGCGGGTCGCGCTCGTGATCTGAAATTCTGCACTCACTCTCGTTGCCCAACCTCCGTCATAGCTTTCGGCGGAAACCCCAAAAAGTGTAGAGCGGGCTTTTTGTCCTTTGGAACTCAGACCCTGATCCAAAGGAAAATCCCCATGTCCAAACCCAGAACGGCCAACCCGGCTCTCGCAATCTCCGAAGCCGATCTCGCCTCTGCGCTAGCGCTTATCGGCAGAGAGATCCACCACCAACCCCTGCGCAGTTCAGCGCTGGCGCGCATCATGCGCGAGACGTTTCATGGCAGCGATGCCGGGGGTGCCTGGGACTGGCGCATGGCCTATGACCTGATGCAGGCCGCTGCCGTCCAAATGCTGCTGCGCGGCGACGGCGCGGCAGGTGACATCGCCGCGGCAAGGCTGCTTGCCTCACGGCTGCTGACGGAAACCCGCCGGTCAGAGCAGCAGATCCGGCTACAGCAGTTTTCCACGCCGCTGCCATTTGCGGCGCTGGCCTTGCGGGCGGCAGCCGTTCGCAAGGGCGAGACCGTGCTGGAGCCCTCGGCTGGCACCGGTGCCCTGGCAGCTTTCGCCGCCCGGGCCGGTGCCACCCTTGTGCTCAATGAAATTGACCCCTTTCGCCAGCGCCTCCTGCGCGCGGTTTTCGGCGGCGAGGTCACAGGCCATGACGGCGAGCATATCGATGATCTCCTACAGACGCCGGTTCTACCCGACGTCGTGGTGATGAACCCGCCCTTCGCCTCCTCGGTCGATCGCTCCCGAGACAAGCACATCGCCGCCAAGCATCTCATCGCGGCTGCAAAGCGCCTGGCACCCGGCGGGCGGCTTGTGGCGATCATGCCGCCGGGATTCACGCCCGAACGCGATGCCGCGCATTGGTCCCGCGCCTGCGGTCTCCTGACGCCACGATTGGCGCTGACGATGCCGGGGCAGGTCTACCGCAAGCTCGGCACCTCTGTCGAAACCCAGCTCATGGTCTTCGACAAGGTGCAGGAGGGCGGCGAGATGATCCGCGCCACTTTGTGCGATCTGGATGAAGCCCTTCCATTTGTCGATGCCGTGGCCGCAACACGGACCGAGATGAGCCCGGCCCAACGGGTTGAAGCGATCCCTCATGCTCGGCCGACCGTTCGATCATCTGTCCCGCGCAAGACCGCTGCCGGTGTTATCACCGCCCCCACAGCCAGGGCCAATGCCGTCCGTCCGCTCAGCTTCACGAGCCTTCAGACCCCGCGCAACAACATGCCCATCTCGGACATCTATGCGCGCTACCGTCCGCAACGGATCGAGATTGCGGATGCGCAGGAACATCCCACGCCGCTCGTTGAAAGCATCGCCATGGCCTCGGTTGCCCCGCCCATGCCCTCAAATACGGGCCGTGATGACTTGCGCCTGCCCGCACGGTTGATCGAGGAGGGACATCTCTCCGAGGCGCAGCTGGAAACCATCATCATGGCGCATGACGCCCATCGGCGCGACCTGCCGGGTCGGTTCGCGATCGATGACGACCAGACCAAGCTGACGCGCGCCGATGATGACCCGGATGCACGTGCCTATCGCCTTGGCTATTTCCTCGGCGACGGCACCGGTTGCGGCAAGGGGCGCGAATGCGCGGGGCTCATTCTCGTGAACTGGCTGGCCGGTCGCAGAAAGGCGATCTGGGTCTCCAAATCCGCCACGCTCATCGAGGACGCCATCCGCGACTGGACCGATCTCGGCGGCTCGCCTGCCGACATCCAGCCGCTCTCAAAATGGAAACCGGACCAGCCCGTCCCTATGGGTGACGGTATTCTCTTCGTCACCTACGCCACGCTGCGGTCCGCGGGCAAATGCGGCACCACACGACTGAGCCAGATCCTCGACTGGATGGGCGAAGACTTTGAAGGCGTACTGGCCTTTGATGAGGCCCATGCCATGCAGAACGCGGCCGGGTCCGAGCAGGTTAGGGGGGGCAAACCCTCCCAGCAGGGCCTTGCTGGCCTGCGGCTGCAACTGGCAGCACCCCGCGCTCGCGTCTTCTACATCTCGGCCACGGGTGCCACGAGCGTGCACAACCTCGCTTATGCCGCGCGGTTGGGGCTCTGGGGGCAGGGCCCCGAATACCCCTTCCCGAGCCGCGAAAGTTTCGTCTCGGCGATGGAGGCAGGCGGCGTCGCTGCCATGGAGGTAGTCGCGCGCGATCTCAAGACGCTCGGGCTCTACACGGCCCGCGCCCTCAGCTTCGACGGCGTGGAATATGATGTGCTCGAACATGCGCTGACACCGGCGCAGATCGAGATCTACGACGCCTATGCGGGTGCGTTTCGCACGATCCACCACAATCTCGAGGCAGCCCTGACTGCCACCGGCGTCAACGATGCCTCGGGCGAGACCAATGCCTCGGCCGCACGCGCCTCGGCCAAGTCCCGCTTCGAGAGCACGAAACAGCGGTTTTTCAACCATCTCCTGATGGGCATGAAGGCCCCGACCATCATCCGCGCCATCGAGGACGATCTGGCGGCGGGCTACGCCTGCGTCGTCCAGGTG
>NZ_LWGH01000572.1:0-2226 GCF_001635395.1 Sulfitobacter sp. HI0129
ATGCCTTGCGGCCCCGCAGGGCAGGCGAAACCCGTTATGGTAGCATTATCAGGGGGTCACGAACCCTTCCGCCCCTCCCCGCCCGCGCGCTGCGGGCTGGCCTCGCGCTCCAGCGGCAGCCCGACAGGGCCGCTCCATCCGCGCAGGGTGCGGACCGGTCCACCGGGGGCGGGCGGGACCGGCGCGCATTGACAATCCCCCCCTGCCTCCCACATGTGACTGCCGAACTCGGTTCCTCCCATTTCCTGCAAGGTGCTTATTTTCATGCCTGTTGTCGTCGTCGAATCCCCTGCCAAGGCCAAAACGATCAACAAGTACCTTGGCGATGACTATACCGTTCTGGCCTCCTACGGGCATGTGCGGGACCTGCCGCCGAAGGATGGTTCGGTCGATACCGAGCATGATTTCGCCATGCAGTGGGAGGTCGCCAGCGACAGCAAGAAACACGTCAAGGCCATCGCCGACGCGCTGAAGGACGACAATGCGCTCATCCTCGCGACTGACCCCGACCGCGAGGGGGAGGCGATCTCCTGGCATTTGCAGGAGGCGCTGACCAAGCGCAAATCCATCAAGAAAGACACGCCCGTCAGCCGCGTGGTCTTCAACGCCATCACCAAGGCCGCGGTGACCGAGGCGATGAAGAACCCCCGGCAGGTGGATATGCCGCTGGTCGAAGCCTATCTCGCGCGGCGCGCGCTCGACTACCTTGTGGGGTTCAACCTGTCGCCCGTGCTCTGGCGCAAGCTGCCGGGGGCGAAATCCGCCGGCCGTGTGCAGTCCGTCACCCTGCGTATCATCGTCGAGCGCGAGATGGAGATCGAGGCCTTCCGCGCCCGCGAATACTGGTCCGTCAAGGCGTTGCTGGCCACGCCGCGCGGGCAGGAATTCGAAGCCCGGCTGGTCACGCTGGCGGGCAAGAAGCTGGACCGTTTCGATCTGGCCAATGAAACGCAGGCGGAAATGGCGGTGCAGGCGATCACCAGCCGCGATCTGCGCGTCACCAGCGTGGAAGCCAAGCCCGCCAGCCGCAACCCTTCGGCCCCGTTCATGACCTCGACCCTGCAGCAGGAAGCGAGCCGCAAGTTCGGCATGGGCGCGCGCCAGACCATGAGCACGGCGCAGCGCCTCTATGAGGCGGGGCATATCACCTACATGCGGACCGACGGGATCGACATGGCGCCCGAAGCCGTCACCATGGCGCGGGACGCGATCAAGGACCGTTTCGGCGGTGATTACGTCCCGAAAGAGCCGCGCATCTACAAGAACAAGGCCAAGAACGCGCAGGAAGCGCATGAATGTATCCGCCCCACGGATATGACCAAGGATGCGCCGTCGCTGAAGCTCGAAAGCGATCAGGCCAAGCTTTACGATCTGATCTGGAAGCGGACGCTGGCCTGCCAGATGGAAAGCGCGCGGCTGGAACGCACCACGGTGGAGATCGGCAGCAAGGATGAACAGGTGGGCCTGCGGGCCTCCGGTCAGGTGGTGCTCTTCGACGGGTTCCTGCGGGTCTATGAAGAGGGCCGCGACGACGTTGTGGATGACGATGACAAGCGTCTTCCGCAGGTCTCCGAAGGGGACGCGATGGACAAGCGCGCCGTCACCCCGGAACAGCATTTCACCCAGCCCCCGCCCCGCTATACCGAGGCGACGCTCGTCAAGCGGATGGAGGAGCTGGGCATCGGGCGGCCTTCGACCTATGCCAGCATCGTCACCACGATTCAGGACCGCGGCTATGTGCGCAAGGACGGCCAGCGGCTGATCCCGGAGGACAAGGGCCGGCTGGTGACGGCCTTTCTGGAAAACTATTTCCGGAAGTACGTGGGCTATGATTTCACCGCCGATCTGGAGGACCAGCTCGACAAGGTGAGTGCGGCCGATGCCGACTACAAGGACGTGCTGGGCCGGTTCTGGCGCGACTTTTCGGCGGCCATCGCCGAGACCAGCGAATTGCGCATCACCGAGGTGCTGGAGAAGATCAACGAGGTGCTGGAGCCGCATCTCTTTCCGCCCACCGAGGACGGCAGCGACCCGCGGCTTTGCCCCAACTGCGGGGCGGGCCGCCTGTCGATGCGCACGGCGCGGTCCGGCGGGGCCTTCATCGGCTGTTCCAACTATCCCGAGTGCCGCTACACCCGCCCCTTCGGCCCGCCCGACCCGGAGGCCGAGGCCAGCGCGATCCCGCCCGAGGGCAAGCTGCTGGGCGAGGATCAGGGCGACGAGATC
>NZ_LWGH01000573.1:0-6170 GCF_001635395.1 Sulfitobacter sp. HI0129
ATCCAGTCTTTCGCAACATCGACGCCGATGTAGGTTTGGGGCAAAGTCACTGTCCTGTCCTTGATATTCGGGGTCGGCACTACGGGCGCCCCTTGCAACTGTTCAGGTTCAAATGGCGACGGCGCAAATGGGCCCCTTGCTACTCAGCGGGATCTACCTCCCCGGGATGGAACGGGGTCCCACCTGCGTTCCCAGTATGCCCGACCTTGAACACACAAGGATGGAGCATCATGAGCAAGACAACGAACAAGTATTCCCCTGAAGTGCGCGAGCGAGCGGTTCGCGTGGTTCTAGATAATGAGGGTCCGCATGAGAGCCGCTGGTAGAAGGTGCAGCGATTCTACACAAGCAATGATGAGCGTGAAAGTGTGGCTTAATCGCTCGCGTGAATGAGGTTTCTTAAGTTTCCCGGACGTCTTCTCCGCCTAATCTCTTCAGCCGCGCGAGTTGGGCAAGCATCTTGGCTCCGGTGTCCGCCGTGCCAGATGCGGAGGGGTCCATCGCCATGCCTGACCTGTGCGGCAGGGGCTGCATTCCCATCAGTTGGCGTGTGCGCAGGGCTGCATATTCGGCACCGCTGGCACCGCCGGTGAGGTAGCGATTGTAAGCCTGCGGGCTGCCGAGAAGAGCTCGTCCAAACCCGTAGGCGCCTCCGAGCCCTGCGGAGAGGGCGGGCATCATGATGTTCCCGGAGATCGCGCGGACGATGAATGGTGTGGCGAAGAGGAAGCCTTTGGCCATCAGGATCATCATGAAGAACGGAATCAGCGCCCCGATGTTGGAGGCGCCATCCGGATCACCGAGTTCGCCCATGAGCGCGGTCGCGACGCCGGTGATGGTCGCGAACACGCCGGCGACCACAACCGGGTAAATCGCGAAGGAGATGAGAGCGGAGAGCCAGCGCGCAAAGTAGTCCTTCGTGACCTCGAAGAGCGTGAGAAAGATCATGACGGGCGCGATCCCGATCAGGAGCGCAATCATGAGGCGCGAGGCCACGAGCACGAAGGCGGCCAGTCCGCCGAGGATTGAAAGTAGGAGAACGCCCAGAACGTCCATGAGCGCACCCGCCATCCAATTGAGTTCCGATCCCGCCGCATTGAGATACTCACCGAGCTCGGCGATGAGCCGGTCGAACTCTTCAGCGAAAGTGCCGGAGGGGCCGGGCGTGCCGCCACCGACCGAGGCCACGAGCGAGCCGGCGATACTGTCGATCCCGTGTAGGATCGCGGATGAGACGGCGTTGAACTGCACCCAATTGGTTGCGAACACGCCGATCAGTGCGGTCTTTATGGCCAGCCAAAACGCGGTGCGGCCATCCATGGCGCGGTACTGATAGATCATGTTGATGCAGACCAACATAAAGACAAGCGTCGCGCCTAGGACGAGCACTGTGCCCACGGTCGCGGCGACGGCGCCGAACTGTGTCTCGGCGGCGGTGTCGAGGTAGCCTTGGGCTGTTTCTACGAAATAGGTGACAACGCTCATGACGGAGCTGCGCTACCAATTTCCGTCGGCGCGGCAGATATCCATGACCGCGGGCCGAAGCTCGTTGGCGCGTTCGTTGTACTCGCGCGACGCCTCAAGCATCTCCCAGCGGTCGGCATCCTCAAACCGCTCCTGAAACTCGTGCTCCGCGGTAGCCCAGCTTGGGAACCGTACATCGCAAGGGCAGGCGCCTCCTAGAGCGATTTGTTCGAATGCTCGGGTACGGTAGATGTCCTGCACGAGCACACGTTTGTAGGCGTCCTGCGCGGGTAGGTCTCGGATCCAGTTCGGCTCGTCCGGGCGGTCCGGACAGATCGATGCTTCGGCGGTATGTGGGGTTTTCAAGTCCGTTTCCGCTGTGCTCGGAACGGCACTCATGATGATCAGGAAGACTGCGAGACACTGTTTCATAGCCCAGACCCGCCATCGTCCGGAGCAGCCAGCACACGTTTGAACAGGGCGGTATGTCCGGTATGGGCGAATGTGGCGGGGATCACGGACACCAGTTCCCAGCCCTGTTCGCCGCGCAAATTCAGGTCGTCCTGCATTTGGGCAAGGCTGGCTTTCTGGTTCAGCGGATAGCTCTGTATTTGGTACTCAAAGCGCGTCATGCTTGGCCTCCTCGCTGATATCGGTGCCCGGAAGATAGAATTCGGTGATGCCGCGTTGACCGTCCTCGCGGCCCGCTTGAATGATCACGTCGATCGAGCTTTCGATGTATTGGACAATATCCTGGTAGGTCATCGGGATGCCTGTCTTGAGCGCGGCGATGGCGAGACGCTGGACGGCGAGCTGCGGGGTCTCAGCGTGAAGCGTGGTCATCGATCCGCCGTGTCCGGTGTTGATCGCCTCGAGGAAGGTCATTGCCTCCTTGCCCCGAACTTCGCCGAGGATGATGCGGTCGGGCCGCATTCGCAGGGTTGCGGCCAATAGTGTGTCGGCGGACTGACCGGCGCTGTCTCGGTTTGCGATCAGCGTGACGGCATTGGGTTGCTCAGGAAGAAGCTCTGCCGCCTCCTCGATGGTGACCACACGTTCATCAGCGCTCACGAGGGAAAGGATTTTGCGGGCCGCAACGGTCTTTCCGGTCGAAGTACCCCCGGAGACGATCATGTTGAGCTTGTGTTCGACACAGAACCGGACCGCTTCATAGATATCGCCGCCGGCCACGACCTCACGCAGCTCGCGATTTCTCTCCTGCCGCAGGACCTCGAGTTTGCGTTCGCGGCCGTAGAGATAACGCAACTCGATCTGCTCAAGGGGCAGGCTTGAGAAGTACCGGAGCGAGATCGACATGCCGGAGAGGACGGCCGGCGGCATGATGACTTGAGCGCGGATTGGGCGACCACGGTAGGTGATCGAGACCGAGACGATCGGTCGGTCCTTGCTCATGGTCGTGTTGGCGCTCGAGGCAATCTGGCTTCCGAGATCGCGCAGGTCGGTGTCGGTCAGGCGTTGGTCGAGCGCCCGCATGAAATGATCGCCGTGGAATTCGCCCCAGCAGCTGCCGTCTGGGTTGATGCAGATCTCGATCACATCCTCCCGCGTGGCGCAGGACAGCTTGTCGAGGGAGGCTTGGAGGTAGCTCAGCGTCATGACCTGTAGATCTCCAGGTCTCTGTCCACCATGACGCTGACGCGCGCGCCGGGGCGCACATGTATGACGGGCCCCAAGGAGAGATAGTCGCCGATGACACTCTCAGTCGCGCCCTGGAGTTCCGCGCTTATCTCTGCTCCGGCCTCGGCAAAGGGCTCATCAGCGAGGCTGGACGCACCGATGTTTGCGACGGCGGATATGATCGAGATCAGTGCGGCTGACCCGAAACGCGCCAAGAAGCGTGTGTCGACAGTTCCTGTGACACCGGACCTGCCGAGTTCATCACCCCCATAGGCGCTAAGCCGGATGGTTTGGCGCGAGGGCAGGACGAGCCGGTCCCAGGCGATTGTTACGCGTTTCTGCGCGATGTCGGCGCCGGATTGATACCGGCCGATGAGGCGTGATCCACGCGGGATGAGGAGCCGGGTGCCGTCATAGCTATAGACATCCTCCGAGACGATGGCGCGGGTGGGGCCGGGGAGGGTGCTGTCAAGCGCGGTTTCCATCACGGCCTGGATCATCGTGCCCTGCATGATGGTGTTCGATGGGTTCGCTATGATCTCGGACGGGGTGACCTCGCTGGTCGCACCACCGCCGCGGATGAAGTCCGCCACGTCGCCCAAGCCTGTGGCCTGATTTGCGTCCGAGCCCTCAGTGGTCGTGGTGCTGAAGGCGAGAAGCGGCGAGGTGATACGTCTCTCTTGGAAGGCGCGCGCCTCTTCGGAGCGCCGCTCCAACTCGGCGAGGCGCCGGGCCTCTTCCTCGCGGGCTCTTCGTTCTTCGTCACTGAGGCCCGGTGTCGGGACATCGGGACCCAAACGCGCAAGTTCAAGATCGAGGCGGAGCTGTTCGAGTTCGCGGTCCCGTGCGGCGAGCGCGGCCTCGAACCGCTCCTGTGCCGCTTCGGAGGCGGCTTCAAGGTCGACAATTTGGGCCGTCAGCGCGTCGATCGCCTCTGACGATGCGGGGTCTTCGGTTCCCTCCTTGGCCGCGGTCAGAGCGTCGATCTGGGCTCTCAAAGCTTCGATTTCCGCGAGCAGAGCGATGTCGGGCTCCGCTGCAGGGGTTGGATCCGGCTCGACGAGCACGATCTCGGGTTCGGGGGGAGGCGGCGGGACAAAAGGTTCAATCTCACCAAAGCCGTCACCCTCGGACTGGAACTCATCCGGTGTCGCCGTCGGTAGGGCAACCTCCTCGTTGGATCCGGACACGAGCAATAGGGCAGCGCCGCCCGCGAGAATGAGCAGGACGATCAGGACCGCGAGGAGCGGCGTACGACGTTTCCGGCTCGAAGGGTGCGTCCCTTTGCCTTTCTCAAGGGCGGCGAGCCGTCGCTCGAGGTCCGGGTTGGGCTCATCGCTCATGACACATGCTCGGCGGGAGAGAGGGCGGCGATGCAGATGATCTCCTGATCCAGACGCAGGACCCATTGACGACCGACACCGGATACGCGGATGATACCCGGTGCCGAGGTGGCCGTGTTGACGGTTCGCTCTCGCCCGTTCTGATGCCGAAAGATCGCCGGGATTGGCGCATTCGGCGGGAATTCGAAATACGTGAACGTTCCATCGTCCCAGACGCGGGTGGGCGTGATCGCCGTGCGTGCGCTGGCGCCATAATTGTAGTTGGGCGGGGCACTGGCGATGGCGGATACGGGATGGCGTTCATCCTCGGGATAGTGGAACTGGACCACGTAGAAGGTCGCGTTCGTGACCTCTTCGACGTTGAAATAGTAACTTCGGCGGTTCGTATAGACGGTCACATTGGTATGGACGCCCCGGGCGACGGGTTTCAGGGCGAAGGCTCGGCCACCGGGGACCCCGTCGATCTCGAACCCTTCGGTATCGCCCGCGATAATCGAGCGAATGGTTTCGCCGGGGGCGAACTCGACCGTCGTCACATGGGTGAGCGAGACGTTCAGCCGAAACACTTGGCCTTCCTGATAGGTGGCCACCCGGACCCGCTGGTCCTTGGGGCCACTGCGGGGAATGTCCTCTGCATAAAGGAGGCCGGGGAAGAGTGAGGTCGCGAGGCAGACGGCCAGGAGGGAGCGGATGGGCAAAATCAGTTCTCCAATCTGTCGGACCGGATCGCATAATCGACCACGGTGAAACCGAAGGGGTTGGTCCAGACCTGATCGATTGAGCGGCTTTCCTCGGGTCGGAACGCGAAACGCAGCGTCGTGGTGAAGAGGCCGGCTTGAACGCCATTGAGAGAGGTCAATCGCTTTCTTAAGCGCACGGTCGCCCGGCTGTTTCCGAGCAGGTTGATGCTCAGGACCTCGACGTCGAGCTCGGCACTGGGGCCATAGACCGTCGGCGGGTAGTTCTCGTTCGCTGAGTTCCAGACCTGCCGGAGGGAGGCTTCCGCGGCGCCCTCGGACCGGCGCAGAACCCCGCGAATGCGCAGGTCGTTGTCGAGCTGGTTGAAGGTCTCCCGGTCCGTCACATAGCGAAACACCTCGGCCTCGACGATGGCGCGGTTCTCGGTGACCGTTGTCGCCCCGACCGAGGCCTCGGGCAGGGCAAAGCCCGTCTCCGGATCGTAGGGGACGACAACGGGCGGTGGATCAACATCAAGGATGGCCACGGCCGCGGCGCTTAGGCAGCCCAGAACACCGAACGTGAGGCTCCCCAGCGCAAGCCGCTGCCAGTGCCGTTCCCGGCGCAGGGCTCCGTAGACGAGCTCCTCTTCGATGATGGCGGTCTCTTCGTCCAAGGCTTCGCCCCTATCGCGCCTGAAGCTCGGGGAGCGTGAAGTCCATATAGCGCCGCTCTTCGGCAATCGTGGCGGCATCGATGACGCCCCCGGTCCCGTCTCCCACGGTCTGAACGGCTTCGAGTTGCCACATGGCGACGAGGGCGATGGCCAGTTCCGCTGTGACGCGCGTGTTGAGGTCGACACTGGCTTTCAGCTCACCCATGTCGTCGATAAGACCCACGAGGCGCTCGACGCGTTCAAGAGACTGGCCCGCGTCGTCGTAGCTGTTTTGCGCAGCCGCCGAGACCAGTGCGCCGGTGGTGGCCTGTGTCGCGACGCGTGCGGCGCCGGGGTTGCCGCTTCGGGCCATCTCGCTCAAGGTGTCGTAG
>NZ_LWGH01000574.1:0-2003 GCF_001635395.1 Sulfitobacter sp. HI0129
AGGACGCCGAACCGCGCGGGCCGTCAAAAGGGGCGAAAAAGCAGAAAGGCCGGGCGATCTTGCCCGGCCTTTCGATCATTTCAAGCGCGAAGCGTCGCGATCAGCGGTCGAGCTTTTCGTCCAGTTCGGACTTTTCCAGCACGGCCGGTTCGTCGGTGCGCTGTTCGTCCTCGGTCTCCAACTCGTCGAGCTGGGCGGCGCCGATATCGTCGAACAACTCCTGAATCTCGAATTCCGCTTCGGCTTCTTCCTCTGCGGCGAGTTCCTGGATCGACTTGCCGGAGGCCTGAAGCTCTGCCTCTTCGGGGGAGCGTGCGACGTTCAGCTGGATGGTGGCGTCGACCTCGGGGTGCAGGACGATCTGCACGTCGTGCAGGCCCAGTTCCTTGATCGGCTGGCCCAGAACCACCTGCTTGCGGTCCACGGTGAAGCCTTCGGCGGTCGCGGCATCGGCGGCGTCACGGGTGGTGACGGAGCCATAGAGCGCACCCGCATCGGAAGCGGAGCGAATCACGACGAACTGCTGACCGTTCAGCTTCTCGGCCATCTTCTCGGCTTCCTTGCGGGTCTCGAGGTTCTGTGCCTCAAGCTGGGCCTTGCGGCCCTCGAAGGCTTCGATGTTGGCCTTGGAGGCCGACAGCGCCTTGCCCTGCGGCAGCAGGAAGTTGCGGGCATAGCCGGGCTTCACGTCCACGACTTCGCCCATCTGGCCCAGCTTGGCCACACGTTCCAGAAGGATAACTTGCATGTGCTCTCTCCTTACTTGACGGCGTAGGGCAGCAGGGCGAGGAAACGGGCGCGTTTGATGGCACGGGCCAGTTCACGCTGCTTCTTCGCCGAGACGGCGGTGATACGGCTGGGCACGATCTTGCCACGCTCGGAGATGTAGCGTTGCAGCAGGCGCGTGTCCTTGTAGTCGATTGCGGGTGCATTGTCGCCCGAGAAGGGGCAGACCTTGCGACGGCGGAAAAATGGTTTTGCAGCCATGGTTTAGATCCTTTTCCTCAAGCCAAAATCAGCGGCGCTCGCGGCGGTCGGACCGCTCGTCGCGCTTTTGCATCTGAACCGACGGCAGTTCCTTGTGCTCGTCCACCTTGATGGTCAGCACGCGCATGACGTCGTCGTGCAGGCGCATCAGGCGTTCCATTTCCTGCACGGCCGCCGCGGGGGCATCCGAACGCAGGAAGGCATAATGGCCCTTGCGGTTCTTGTTGATCTTGTAGGCCATCGTCTTGACGCCCCAGTACTCGCTGTCGACGAGCTTGCCGTCGTTGTCCGCGAGAACGGTTCCGAAATGTTCGATGAGGCCTTCGGCTTGCGTGTTGGACAGATCCTGACGCGCGATCATGACATGCTCATAAAGCGGCATGTGCTCTCCTATTTGTATCGAGGCGCATTTCATAGGCAGGGCGGTTCCCCCTTGCGGCCCCACCACGAGAGACTGCGCGGTTAAACGTCTTGCAAGGGAATGGCCGATATACACGGTTTGGCCGCCGGGGCAAGGGCGGATCGCCATGGCTGGGCGACCTGCGGGCTGCCATGTCCGCCGCCCGTGCAGCCCCGACAAAGCCCTGACAAAACACCTGCCCCGCCGCGGGAGCGCCGTGCTTCCGCCATGATCGGTACCGACATTGGAATGAAGCACAAAACCATAAAAAATCCGAGGTTCGAGAAGATGACAGCAACAGCACAGGTTACGCGCCGACCGCTCCCCGTTATTCCGGTTCGGATGGTGGACGGGGGCCGCATGATGGTCCGGGCGGCACAGAGGTTGATCGGGGTCGCGATCCTGATCGCGGTTGGGGGCCTATGGCTCTTGCCCTCCGGCGGGTGGGAGGCGGATGTCGTCCTGTTCAAGCTGGTGCTTTCGCTGACGGGGGTGCTGGCGGGCCTCTGCCTGCTGCAGGCCAGCGCTGCACCCGATGCGCCGCAGATCGAACTGGACGTGGAAAACCGGGAGCTGCGGCTCGTCCGCAAGTTGGCCGGGGGGCGCACCGTGGTGC
>NZ_LWGH01000575.1:0-2107 GCF_001635395.1 Sulfitobacter sp. HI0129
GCCGCCCCCCGGGGGCGGATCGTCGATTGCACGGGGATGGCCGCGCGGCACGTCCTGCCGGGGCTGCGGGTGGTGCGGGGCGAGATGCTGGAGCTTCGCGCGCCTGATGTCACCCTGACGCTGACAATCCGGCTGCTGCATCCGCGTTTTCCGGTCTATGTCGTGCCGCGCGGCGAGGGCCGCTACATGGTCGGGGCCACCATGGTCGAAAGCGACGATTCCCGCGCCGTCACGGCGCGCGGCATGATGGAACTGCTGTCGGCGGCCTATACCGTCCATCCCGGTTTCGCCGAAGCCGAGGTGATCCGCACCGCCGCCGGATTGCGCCCCGCCTTTCCCGACAACCTGCCCGCCCTGCGGCTCCGCGGCGCGGCGATCCATATCAACGGCCTTTATCGCCACGGCTTTCTGATGGCCCCGGCCCTGGCCACGGACCTCGTGGCGCATCTGGAAAAGGAGATGACCCATGCGCATTGATCTCAACGGCGATCCCTATACGACCCGGTCCCGAACGCTCGCCGCATTGGTGGAGGAAACCGGCGCGGAGGCCGGTGCCGTGGCGACCGCGCTCGACGGTGCGTTCGTGCCGCGCGGGCTGCGGGCGAAAACGGCCCTGCGCGCCGGGGTGCGGGTCGAAATCCTGTCGCCGATGCAGGGGGGCTGAGATGTTCTACGGCACGGAACTCACCAGCCGGCTGATGCTGGGCACCGCGCAATACCCGTCACCCAGTGTGCTGCGCGACGCGATCGCCGCCTCGGGCGCCGAGGTGATCACCGCCTCGCTGCGGCGCGAGGGCAAGGGCGGGGCAGGCTTTCGCGATATCCTGAAAGAGAGCGGTTGCCGCATCCTGCCCAACACCGCCGGGTGCCACAGCGCGCGCGAGGCGATCACCACGGCGCAGATGGCCCGCGAAGTCTTTAACACCACCTGGATCAAGCTGGAGGTCATCGGCCATGCCGATACGCTCCAGCCCGATCCATTCGCGCTGGTGGAGGCGGCGCGGGTCCTTTGCAGCGAGGGGTTCGAGGTCTTTCCCTATACCACCGACGATCTGATCGTCGGGGAACGGCTGGTGGAGGCGGGCTGCCGGGTGCTGATGCCATGGGGCGCGCCCATCGGGTCGGGGCAGGGGCTGCGCAACATCGGGGCCCTGCGCAGCATGCGCACGCATTTTCCGGATATCCCGCTGGTCGTCGACGCGGGTATCGGCAGCCCGTCGCAGGCGGCGCAGGCGATGGAACTGGGCTATGACGCCGTGTTGCTCAATACCGCCGTGGCCCGGGCGCGCGATCCCGTCGCCATGGCGCGCGCCTTCGGGCTGGCGGTCACGGCGGGCCGCACCGCGCAGGAGGCAGGGGTGATGCCGGCGCGCGACATGGGCCGCGCCTCCACCCCCGTCTTCGGGATGGCGGAGTTGTTGGGATGAAGCTGGACCCTTTCTACCTGATCGTGGGGGATGTGGCGCTGCTGCGCCGCCTTCTGCCCTGTGGGGTGCGGCTGGTGCAACTGCGCCTGAAGGACCTGCCCGAGCCGGAGGTGCGCCGCCAGATCGCGCAGGCAAAGGAGATCGCCGCCCGCCACGGCGCACAGCTTGTCGTCAACGATCACTGGCAACTGGCCCGCGATCTGGGCTGCGACGCGGTGCATCTGGGGCAGGAGGATATGGACACGGCCGATCTGAAGGCGCTGCGCCGCGCAGGCATCGCCTATGGGCTTTCCACCCACGACGCGGCGGAGCTTGACCGCGCGCTGGCGCAGGATCCGGCCTATGTGGCGCTCGGCCCGGTCTGGGAGACGNTGTTGAAGAAGATGAAATGGGGGCCGCAGGGGCTGGAGCGTGTGACGGAGTGGAAGCGCCGCGCCGGGCGGGTCCCGCTGGTGGGGATCGGGGGCATCACGCCGGAGCGCTTGCCTGCGCTCTTCGCCGCAGGGGCCGACAGTGCCGCCGTGGTAACCGACATCGCGCAGGCGGCGGACCCGCAAGCGCGCTGCGCCCAATGGATCGCCGCGACGGAGCACAGACGATGAGCCGCTATGCCCGGCAAGAGATCCTGCCCGAGGTGGGACCGCGCGGACAGGCGCGGCTGACCGGGGCGCATGTTCTCG
>NZ_LWGH01000576.1:0-9087 GCF_001635395.1 Sulfitobacter sp. HI0129
CGCTACGGCGATTGACTGTAGCGATACGCTGCTGCGCTCAGAAAGCGAGGGGCTGGAACTGGTAGGCATCGGGCTTGAGGGCATGATTGCCGTGGCCATGAACGATGCGGTTCTGGTGGCCCCCAAGGCTCAGGCGCAGAAGGTCAAGGAAGCGGTGGCGGCGCTGAAGGCCCGGGGCGCGTCACAGGCGGTTCAGTTGCCGCGGGATTACCGGCCCTGGGGCTGGTACGAAAGCCTCGTGATCGGGGGGCGGTTTCAGGTCAAGCGCATCGTGGTGAACCCCGGTGCCGCGCTCAGCCTGCAAAGCCATCACCACCGTTCCGAACACTGGATTGTGGTTGAGGGGACAGCGCGCGTCACGGTCGATGAAAATGTGCGCCTGATCAGCGAAAACCAGTCCGTCTATATCCCGCTGGGCGCGGTGCACCGGATGGAAAACCCCGGCAAGCTGCCCATGGTGCTGATCGAAGTGCAGACGGGTAGTTACCTCGGCGAAGACGACATCGTGCGATATGAGGATATCTATGCCCGGACATGAGGCCGCTCCCGACGCTGTACAGACGACCCGCGTCGGGGGGCCTGCTGACGAATTGACGATCGCGGTTGCGGGTATCGGCTATGTCGGCCTGTCCAACGCGGTGCTGCTGGCCCAGAACAACCCGGTGATCGCGGTGGATATCAGCGCGGACAGGGTCGCGAAACTTACGGCGCGTGAAAGCCCGATCGTTGATCCGGAGCTTGAGGCCTATTTGCGGGACAATGATCTACAGCTGTCGGCGACGACGGATGCGGCCACGGCCTATGCCGCCGCCGATTACGTGATCGTGGCGACACCCACGAATTACGACCCGGTCGAGAATTCATTCGACACCTCGACCGTGGAGGCGGTCGTCCGTGACGTGATGGCGGTGAACGATCACGCGACCATCGTGATCAAGTCCACGGTGCCGGTGGGCTATACCGCGCGCCTTTCGGCGCAGATGGGCGGGGATCGCATTCTGTTCAGCCCGGAATTCCTGCGAGAGGGGCGCGCACTTTACGACAACCTGCACCCTTCGCGCATCGTCGTGGGGGAGCGTTCGGAACGCGCGGAGGTCTTTGCGGGACTCTTGGTACAGGGGGCGTTGCGGCCGGACATTCCGGTGCTTTACACCGATGCCTCAGAAGCCGAAGCGATCAAGCTTTTCGCCAATACCTATCTTGCCATGCGCGTTGCATATTTCAACGAGCTGGACAGCTATGCCATGAACTATGGAATGGATAGCCGCCAGATCATCGAAGGCGTCAGCCTCGATCCCCGGATCGGCGATCATTACAACAATCCGTCCTTCGGCTATGGCGGCTATTGCCTGCCGAAGGACAGCAAGCAGTTGCTGGCGAATTATTCAGAGGTGCCGCAGAACATGATCCGCGCGATCGTGGATGCGAACCGCACGCGCAAGGATTTCATCGCGGATCAGATTCTGGCCCTGCGACCGAAGATAGTGGGCGTATACCGGCTTGCGATGAAGGCAGGCTCCGACAACTTCCGCCAAAGTTCCATCCAAGGGGTGATGAAGCGGATCAAGGCCAAGGGCGTCGAAGTCATCGTCTATGAGCCCGAGATGGCGGAGCCGCGGTTCTTCGGCTCCCGCGTGACGCATGATCTGGCGGATTTCAAGGCGTGTAGCGAGGTGATCCTCGCCAACAGGCTCAGCCCCGACTTGGCGGATGTGACCGACCGCGTCTTCACCCGCGACCTGTTCGGGTCGGACTGACCCGCTCAGGTGGCGGGGCGCAGGCCCAGTATCTCGCGTGCCTGCTGCCATGTCGCCACGGGGCGTTCGTGCTTTTCGCAGATCGAAACCGTGCGTTCGACCAGCGCGGCGTTGGAGGGGGCGAGCGTGTTCCGGTCGAGCCGGACGTTGTCTTCCAGACCCGTGCGGGCGTGGCCCCCGGCGGCAATCGACCATTCGTTGAGTACGATCTGCTGGGCACCGATGCCCGCGGCGCACCACGGCGCGTCCGGGCCGAAGAGCCGCCGGACGGTGCGCAGATAGAAGTCGAACACGTCCTTGTCGGCGGGCATGGCGTTCTTCACCCCCATGACGAACTGTACGTAAGGCGTATCCCGGATCTGGCCGCGTTCATGCATTTTCGCGGCCATGAGGATATGGCTGAGGTCGAATGCCTCGATCTCGGGCTTCACGTCGTAGGTGACCATTTCCGCCGCCAGCCAGTCGATGAGGTCCGGTGGGTTTTCGTAGACCCGGGTGGGGAAGTTGTTCGACCCCACGGACAGCGAGGCCATGTCCGGCCTCAGCGGCAACATGCCGCCGCGCGCCGCCCCGGCGCCGGACCGGCCCCCGGTGGAAAGCTGGATGATCATGCCGGGGCAGTGCTTTTCCAGCCCTTCCTTGAGCGCGGCAAAGCGGGTGGGATCGCTCGTCGGTGTCTCGTCATCGTTGCGGACATGGCAATGGGCGATGGAGGCCCCCGCCTCGAAAGCGGCCTGCGTGCTTTCGATCTGCTCCGACACGCTGATAGGTACCGCCGGGTTCGCGGCCTTGGTCGGAACGGAACCGGTGATCGCCACACAGATGATACAGGGGGTGGTCATGGTTTGCGCCTCATATGTCGAAGAAGATCGTTTCCTGCGGACCCTGCAGGTGGATGTCGAAGGTATAGGCCCCGGCGCCGTCACCCCGGGCGAGCAGCGTGGGAATCCGGTCGCGGTGCTCGATGCGGTTCAGGATCGGATCGGCGGCGTTCGCTTCCGGTTCGTCGTCGAAATAGAGCCTCGTGTGCAGCCCGATGTTGATGCCACGGGCCACGATCCAGAAAGTGATATGCGGTGCCTGCAGCCGGCCATCCGGCCAGGGCACCGGGCCGGGTTTCACGGTGTCGAAGCGGAAATGCCCGGTTTCCATATCCGTGGCGCAGCGGCCCCACCCGGTGAAATTCCGGTCGGCCTCTCCGCGCGCCTCATGCGCTGCGGCGAAGAGACCATCGGCATCGGCCTGCCAGATCTCCACCATCGCATCGCGCAGTGGCGCGCCCATGCCATCGAAGATGCGCCCGGTGATGGTGATTTCCCGCCCCTTCACAGGCCCGGTTTTCATCTGCGCGCCTGCGTCTGGCCAGGCCATCGAAAGGCCGGTGAACCCGGGCGTGCAGCCGATGTGGACATAGGGCCCCGCCGTCTGGCTGGGGGTTTCGGGCAGTCGTTCGTCCGGTGAAATGTGCCGCGTCATGGTTACATCCCCTCGGGGCGGTTTTCGAAGATCGACTGCCGCCGCCCGCGCAGGACGATGTCGAACCGGTAGGCCCGGGCGTCCATCGGGATGGTCTGCGCCATGTCCAGCCGGGCGGTCAGCGCGTCGACGGCCGCCGGGGAGTTGAGGGAGCCGACGATGGGACAGAGCGGTATATGCGGATCGCCTTCGAAATACATCTGGGTGATGAGCCGCTGGGCGAAGGCATGGCCGAAGATCGAAAAGTGGATATGCGCGGGCCGCCAGTCATTCGGGCCGTTGGGCCAGGGGTAGGGGCCGGGCTGGATCGTGCGGAAGGTATAGCGCCCGTCGTCATCGGTGATGACCCGCCCGCAGCCGCCGAAATTCGGATCGAGCGGTGCGATATAGCCTTCCTTCACGTGGCGATACCGCCCGCCCGCGTTGGCCTGCCAGATTTCCAGCAGCGCCCCGGCGATGCCGCGACCGTATTCGTCCTGCACACGGCCCTGCACGACGATACGCGGACCGATGGCGCTTTGGCCGTCCTGCGCGAAATTGAGGGTCAGATCGTCATCAAGCGGGCCGAGCATGTCGTGCCCGAAAACCGGGGAGGTTTCTTCGCTGATCGATGTGGGGAAGGACAGAAGGGGAGCTTTCGGGCTGCGCAATACCGAAGTCTTGTAGGCAGGGGTCAGCGCATCGGGTTGCCAGCGCCGGTCCCGCGGGATGAAGCCGCCTTCGCCTGCTCCCTCACTCGCGCTCATCCGATGCCTCCGCTGCTGGCCGTTTCCGGCATGATCCTACGCGTGACGCGGGGCGGTTCCAACCGATTTCCGGCGCGGCAAAGGAAGGCTTGCGGCGGAGGGTCAGGGCAGGGCGGCTCCGCCCGTCGGGGCGGAGCCTTTGGGACAGCGCCTATCCGTGGACCTTGCTGTCCACGGTGCGGATCAGCGTGTTGATCTCCTCCGCGATGATGCGGGGGTGATCTTCGGGGGTGAAATGTTTGCCCCCTTCGATCCGGCGCAGGGGCGCGTTGAGGTCGGAGGCGAGCCTTTCGCCGTACTCAACCTTCTGGAATTCGTCATCCGCCCCCCATGCCAGCCGGGCGGGGATGCCGAGGCGGGGCAGATCGTCGGCGATGGCCTTTGTGTCTTCATTGTCGAGCGACTGGGTCTGGCGCACGAAAGCCTCGGCGCCGCCGTGCTTGTCGTAATGGGGCCAGTGGGTTTCCAGCGCCGCCTTGGCGGCTGCCTCGGTTTCGTGCCCCTTGGAAAACATGATCTCCATCAGCTTGTGCAGGGATCCGTCGGGCGCGTGCTCAAGGATCGAGCCTGCCATGGCCACGCCCTTTACCAGCGGCACCGGCCATGAATCGTAGCAGATCGCATTCGTCAGAAAGAGGCCGGAGACCAGCCCGGGATGACGGACGGCGGCAATCTGCACGACACCACCGCCGAGATCATGCCCGGCAAGAATCGCACGTTCGATCCCTTGGTCCTGCAAGAAGTCGACGAGGTAATCGGCCTGTTTGGCGACCGAAATGTCGCGGTCGCGGCCTTCGGGAATGGAAGCGCCATAGCCGGGCATTTCCCAGGCGATGACCCGGCGGCCTTCGATCAGGGGTGCCACATCGCGCCAGAGCGCGGGGCAGGTGGGGATGCCGTGGACAAGGATGACCGGATCGCCCGATCCGGTTTCCTCCCATCGCATGTCAATGTCATGTACGCGGGCAGTATGGCTTTGCATGGTGTGGCCCTTTCTCGTTACGAAAATTCATTACGGTTACAGGGGGCCAACACCTGGTTGCGGCCTTCGTTCCGGGGTGCATTAGGGGTGGCGCCGCCCTGCCGGTCAGGTGAATTTGCGAAAGAGCCGCGTCTGGTCGAACATCTCTTCGAGGGATTCCATGCGGTTTCGCGTGTCTTTCCACAGGATGTCCTGCACCGCCGAGATCATCGTTTCGACCAGCAAAAGGGGCATGGCGGCGGAATCCCAGGCCGAGGGCACGACGATCCGGGCCGAAAAGCTGATATCGGCGATGCGGTGCACGGGTGAACGCCATTGGTCGGTGAACAGGATCAGCTTGGCCCCCCGCGCATGGGCCATTTCCGCCAGCTTGGCGGTGTTGTTTTCGTAGCGGCGCATGTCGAAGATCACGAGAATATCGCCCGGGGCCATGTCCAGCAGATGGTGCGGCCATGTGTTCGAGGTCGATTGCATATGCGTGACCCGGGGGCGGATGACCTGCATCTGCAGATAAAGGTATTCGGCCAGCGTATGGGTGATGCGCCCGCCCACGATATGCACGGCTCGTTTGGTATCCGCGATCAGGGCGCAGGCGGCGTCGAAGGCGTCGGGTTCGATCTGCGAAAGCGAATGGCGGATATTGTCGATCACCGCGTCGGTGAAACGGTTGAGCACATGGCCCGATGGCACCCCATCGGCCCATGTTTCGTGTTTGGCGATCGGGTTCTTGGCCATGGCGCGCAATTCCTCGCGCAGTTCGGCCTGAAAATCGGGATAGCCCCGGTAGCCCAGCTTCTGGACCATGCGCAGCACCGTGGGGCCCGACACATCGGCATCCCGTGCGAGTTCGGACAGGGGGCCCACCCCGCTGGCGGGATAATTTTCGAGGATCACATGGGCAAGCTGCCGCTCTGCCCGGGTGAGACTGTCGAGCGCGTTCTGGATGCGATCGGCGACGGTAAGGTCGGGCTGGGACAGGGGAGCGCTCCGATATTGATCAGTTCTGTTACAAGCATATACCGAATGTATAATCCGTTACAGAATTTTGTTGACAGAAGTGACACAGGCAAACAGTCTCGCCCGGAACGGGGGAATGATGCAGCTCCAGAACTCAGACCGAAACGATGCCTATGTGCAGGTCCTGAACCGCGAGGGCCGGGGCGCTGTCGTCGTGGTGTGCGAACATGCCTCTGCCTTCGTCCCGCCTGCCCTGAAAAACCTCGGCCTTGATGAGGCGGATCGCGACAGCCATGCGGCGTGGGATCCCGGTGCCTTTGGCGTGGCGCAGAACATGGCCCAAAGGCTCGGAGCGGTTCTGGTGGCAGGCGCGGTGTCGCGCTTGGTTTATGACTGCAATCGCCCGCCCGATGCCCCGGATGCGATGCCCGCCCGCAGCGAGCGGATCGTCGTGCCGGGCAATGCCACACTGGACGACGCCGCCCGCAAAGCGCGGACAGAGACCTATTACGCGCCCTTCCGCGCCGCCCTCGCGGCGGAAGTCGGGCGCAGGAAAGCGCCGGTGCTGGTGACGGTGCATAGTTTCACCCCGGTTTACTATGGCAAGCGGCGTCTGCTCGATATCGGACTGCTGCACGACAGCGACACGCGGCTGGCCGATGCCATGCTGGAGAGTGCAGCCGCCCATACCGACCTGAAAGTCGAACGCAACGCGCCCTACGGGCCGCAGGACGGTGTCACCCATACCCTGAAGGAACATGCGATTCCCGCCGGGCTGCCCAACGTGATGATCGAGATTCGAAACGACCTGATCGCGACGGAAGAGGATCAGGCCGCGATGGCGGAGCTTTTGTCCCGTTGGGTCAGCGCGGGTATCGCGCAGGTGCAGGGGCCGGCGGATGCATAGGGTGATGCGCGGCTATATCCGCGCGGTCGACGCGGTGAACTACCGGATCGGGCGGGTGATGATGTACGGCATCTTCGTGCTGATGGGCGTGCTGCTCTGGTCGTCGGTCAGCAAGACCTTCTATCTGCCCTCGCTCTGGACGCTGGAATTCGCCCAGTTCACCATGGTCGCCTATTATATCCTCGGCGGTCCCTATTCGATCCAGCTTGGGTCCAACGTGCGGATGGATCTGCTCTATGGTGAATGGTCGCCGCGCCGCAAGGCGTGGACGGATGCGATCACCGTTCTGTTCCTGATCTTCTACCTTGTCGTGCTGCTCTATGGGGGCATCGGCTCCACCGCCTATTCGCTGGGCTACTGGGGGACCGAGCCGCTGTCGTTCTTCGGTGGGCTCATTACCGGCGCGGAAGAGGTCGGTCGCATGGAAACCTCTCCCTCCGTCTGGCGGCCATGGCTCTGGCCGATCAAGACGGTGATGGTGGTGGGGATCTTCCTGATGTTGCTGCAATGCATATCCGAGTTGCTGAAGGACATTCTGCTGCTCCGGGGCGAGGCTGTCTGAATGTCGTATGAACTGATCGCCACGCTGATGTTCGCATCGATGATGCTGATGCTGCTGACGGGGCAGCGGGTCTTCGGGGCCATCGGGTTCGTCGCCGTGGTAGCCGCGCTGCTGCTCTGGGGGGACAAGGGCGGATACGATCTGGGCTTTGCCGCCGCGATGAAGCTGATGAAGTGGTATCCGCTGCTGACGCTGCCGATGTTCATCTTCATGGGCTACGTCCTGTCGGAATCGCGCATCGCGGACGATCTTTACCGGATGTTCCATGTCTGGATGGGCGGGCTGCGCGGCGGGCTGGCGATCGGGACGATCGGGCTGATGGTGCTGATTTCGGCCATGAACGGGCTGTCGGTCGCGGGCATGGCCATCGGCTCCACCATCGCGCTGCCGGAATTGCTGAAGCGCGGCTATGACAAACGGATGGTGACGGGGGTCATACAGGCGGGATCGAGCCTTGGTATTCTGGTGCCGCCGTCGGTCGTGCTGGTGCTTTACGCGATGATCGCGCGGCAGCCGGTGGGGCAGCTTTGGCTGGCGGGTGTTGTGCCGGGGCTGATGATGGCCACGCTTTTCGTGGCCTATATCGCCCTGCGCTGCTGGTGGAACCCGGTCCTCGGCCCGGTGCTGGAGCCCGAAGATCGCGACATGCCGCGCGGCGAAAAGCTGCGCCTGCTGCGCGCGGGGATCCTGCCCATCGGCATTTTCGCCGCCATGATGGTGCCCTTCGTCAACGGCTGGACCTCGCTGGTGGAAAGTTCGGCCATCGGGGCCGGGGTCGCCTTTCTCGCCGCGGTTCTGAAGGGTCGCATGACGCGCGAGGTTTTCGAGAATTCGGTGCGCAACACGCTGGGCATCACCTGCATGTTCATGTGGATCATCCTTGCGGCGCTGGCCTTTGGCGCGGTCTTCGACGGGCTGGGTGCGGTGAAGGCCATCGAGGGGCTGTTCACCGAGCAGTTGCACCTCAGCCCGTGGATGATCCTGATCGTCATGCAGTTGTCGTTCATCCTGATGGGCACCTTTCTCGACGATACGGCGATGCTGGTGATCGTGGCGCCGCTTTACGTGCCGCTGGTGGGCGAACTGGGGTTCGACCTGATCTGGTACGGCATCCTTTACACGATCACGACGCAGATCGCCTATATGACGCCGCCCTTTGGGTATAATCTGTTCCTGATGCGGGCGATGGCCCCGCCCGAGATCACGCTGCGCGACATCTATGCCTCCATCACGCCCTTCGTGCTGGTGATGGTGCTGGCGCTGATCCTCGTGATGGTCTTTCCCGAACTGGCGACATGGCTGCCAGACTACATTTACGACCAACCCTAACAAGAGCCGCCGCAAAGGCTGCCGCATCATTCAACATAGGAGAGAAGAGAATGACGACACGCAGACATTTCCTGAAGACCGCGGCAGTGGCCGGGCCGGCGGCGCTGGCCACACCCAGCATCGTGCGCGCCCAGACGGCGATCAAATGGCGGATGCAGACCTATGCGGGCTCCGCACTGGGCGAACAGGTCACGAAGCCGGCTGTCGATTTCATCAACAACGCCGCCAACGGCGAGATGGAGATCGAACTGTTCTACGCGGACCAGATCGTGCCCACCGGCGAATTGTTTCAGGCGATGCAGCGCGGCACGATCGACGCGGTGCATTCGGACGACGATTCCATGGCCTCGCCCACGCCGCTGCAGCAGTTC
>NZ_LWGH01000577.1:0-5977 GCF_001635395.1 Sulfitobacter sp. HI0129
CCAGCCGATGCCAATCCACGCATTCCTGATACCAAGGGCCCAGAGCCTGCGCGAAAGTTACGACCGAGAACTTTCCGCCCAGCATACACGCGGTCAGCATCCCCGCCTCTGCCAGTCCGACCACCGGCATGTCGTAAAGTTCCCGAGCGGCACCAAGGCCCGGATCGCCGAAGGCGGCGACGATGGCGGCATCGTAGTCGGCGTGTTTTTCTGCCAATATTTCCAACACCGAAACAGCGCCGATCACGGCTTCGGTCCGGGTCGAGATATAGGGAACACCCACCTCGGCGGTCACGCTGTCCAGCGTCGCGTCAGGGGGCAGGACCGAACGCGCCGCCTCATCCAGAAGATCTGTCAGTGTTTGGGTCGTGTTGGGGTTGATCAGAAGAATTTTCATCATTTTCTCTTTACTCGATCAGTAGCCAAGCAGCCGGGGAAGCCAGGTGACGATGCCGGGGAACAAAAGGCACAGGACGAGCACGGCATACTGGACGGCGACATAGGGCCAGACGTTCCGGATCAGGTCCCCCATCGCGACACGGGTAATCCCGCTCATCACGAAGAGGACCACGCCGACGGGCGGTGTCATCATTCCGATCACAAGGTTGAACACGAACAGGAACCCGAACAGCAGCGGGTCGATACCGAAGGCGCTGGCCACCGGGGCGAAAAGCGGGACAAGCATGATGTAGGCGGCGTTCGATTCAATGAACATGCCCACCGCGATCAGGAAGGTCATGACAAGGACGAGGAACACCATCGGGTTCTGGCTGACCGACTGCAGGAAATCAGCCATCATCGCGGGCACCATGTCGATCGTGAAAAGGAAGGTCACACCCGCAGCAAAGGCGATAAGAGCACCCACCATAGCAGCCCCGATGGCCGCCTGGAACAGCGCCGGGGCCAGATCGCTCAGCTTCAGTTCCCGGGTCACGAAAAATCCGACGATCACCGCATAGGCCACGGCGATGCCCGCCCCTTCGGTCGGGGTAAAGACGCCGCCCACGATCCCGCCGACGACAACCACCGGCATGGCAAGCACGGGCAGCGCGCGATAAGCCTCTACAAAAGCGGTGCGTATCGAAAACGGATCACCGGTCAGCTTGAACCCGCGCCGGACCGACAAAAGCGATGCCACGGCCATGAAGCCGATTGTCAGCAGGATACCCGGCACCACCCCGGCCATGAACAGCCCGCCCACGGATACCGTGGACCCGGCCATCAGCGCATAGACGATCATCGCGTTGGACGGCGGGATGATCGCGCCGAGGTTGGCAGCGGACGCCACCACCGCGCTGGAATAGCCGTCGTCATAGGTCTTGCGCATCGCGGGAACGAGGGTCGACCCCAGCGCCGAGGCCGAGGCGACAGCGGCGCCCGAGACCGCGGCCAGCATCATGCCCGCGACGATGGCCACATGCGCCAGCCCCCCATGAAGCCGCCCGACCAGCGCATTGGCGAAATCGATCATCCGCTTCATGATGCCGGCCCGGACCATCAGTTCGCCCGCAAGCATGAAAAGCGGGATCGCCATCAGCGGGAAACTGTCGACCGCGTGCATCATCCTTTGCGGCAGAACGCTGAGTTCGATGCCCCCCGCCAGAAGACCACCCAACGACGCGAGACCCAGCGCGAAGGCCAGCGGCATGCCCAAAAGCGCGAAGGTGAAGAAGATAACGATGACGGCAAGTGTCATAGCGATGCCTCATGGCTCCAGGTTTCGCGCCCGCCCCATGCCAGCAGCAGCAGGTGGAACACGCTGTGAACGGCGGCGAGCAGGACGGCAACGTAATAGACGGCGGCGGTCAGGTTCAGCGTCGGCATCATCTCGGGCCAGGTGTAGACGGTGACTTGCCAGGCGAACCAGAAGATCACCCCCATCAGCACCGCAGAGAGTATGGCCGAGAGACGAAAGAGCCTTTCCTGCCAGACATCCGAAAACACGACCACGAGCGCGTCGATACCCACATGGACGCCCCGGCGAATGCCATGCGGTATCGCGAGGAAGATCGCCCAGACAAAGGCGAGGCGCGCGACCTCTTCGGACCAGTCTATCGCCGCCGAAAACGCGTAGCGAAAAACCACCTGCGTCACGACGAGCACCGTCATCACCGCCATGGCACCGATCACCGCGAAACTTGTGACGTGATCCAGATGCTCCAGCGCGCGGCGGGCCCGCACGAAGGCCGACCGCCCCTTGGGGACGGCCGGTGTCGCGGCGGCGGCGCTCATTTCGCGGCCGCCTCCTCAAGTACGAGGTCGATGAGATCGCCACCGATGCGCTCTTTCAGCTCACCGATCACAGGCTGGCTGCGCTCCCGCAGGGCGGCCCTTGTCTCATCGCTCAGCGGGGTAAAGGTCATGCCCCCGTCGATGAGCGCCTGACGGGAGGCCTCGTCCTCTGTTGCCGCTGTCTCACGCTGCCAGGCAATCGCTTCGGCAGCCGCTTCGCGCACCGCGTTCTGCTGGTCTTCGGGCAGGCGGTCGAACTTGCGCTTGTTCGCGACCAGCACGATGTAGTCGAAGAAATGCCCGCTGTCCGACAGGTAGGTCTGCACCTCGTTGAAGTTGCGCGATGCGATGATGGCAAAGGGGTTTTCCTGACCGTCCAGCACGCCCTGCTGCAGTGCGGAATAGACTTCGGAAATACCCATCGATACCGGATTGGCACCGACCGCGCGGAAGGTGGCGAGGTGGGTCTCGTTCGGCTGCAGGCGGATCTTGAGGCCTTCGAAATCCTCTACCGTCTCGATCGGGCGGACAGAGTTCGTCACGTTGCGCGAGCCCAGTTCCATCCAGCCCAGCGGGACAAAGCCGCGTTCCGCCAGCTTTTCCTCAAGCACCTCGCCCGCTGCACCGTCGATGACGCGGAAGGCGGTTTCACGGTCCGGGTAGGCAAAGGGCAACGAAACCGCTTCGAGCTCCGGAACCGTGCGCGACAGATAGGCCGATCCGATCCATGTGCCGAAGACCACGCCGGAGCGCACCTGATCCACGTTCTCCTTCGCGCCGCCAAGCTGCATGGCCGGGAATGTTTCCACGGTCAGGGCGCCCCCGGTCTTTTCGGCGACGGCCTCGGCAAATCTTTCCATGGCGACCGAGCTGGAATGTTCGACGGGGAAATTGCCGGCCAGCCGCAGGGTTTCTGCCATGGTCGGAAACGCGGCGGTCAAGGACAGGATCGCAGCACTGCCCCATGCGAAAATTGGTTTCATCGATTTTCTCCCATTTGAGTGAACGAAGGTCCGAACGGACGATGCTGGCCTGTGAAGTTGCACTCCGATTCCCGGCTTTGGGCAGGGTTGCGCCAAAAGGGCCTCAAATCAAGATGATTTTTTATAAAAAATTAGAAAACGTACAAGATTATGATAATACGTATTTATAATTGTGGTTTTAGCGCCGGTTTGACTAGGGAATGAGGCGTCCTGCCCGCGTTCGGCGGTCGCACCCGGGTAGATCGCCTGAACTCCCGCCCTTTACGGCAAGCCCGACAGGCAATCGAGGAGTGCAGCGAAACCCTCGCACTCCTGCCGGTGCTCTGACCAGATCAGGCTGATATCGGCCTTTGCCTCCGGGGTGACGATCGGAAGGGTCACAAGCGGTTTGCCATCATAGCTCGTATCGCCGGGGGGATAGGTATAGCTGACGCCGATCCCCGTTCCATGGGCGGCCATCGAACGCATCACTTCGAGTGAGGCGACCCTGCTGCAGATGTCCGGCGCGATCTGCATCCGTTCGAAGAGCTCATTCATGAACCCTTCGGACTGGCCTTCCCTGAATAGGATCACGGAACGGTCGATCAGATCGGTCAGTTCCAGCCGCGTTTCTGTTGCCAGCGGGTGGTCGGTCGACAGGAACGCCACGGGGCTCACCTGCCTCAACCTGCGTCGTCTGAATTTGCCCGCGAAGCCGACGTCGTATGAAATCGCCACATCCATACGCCCGGTGGTCAGCGCGTCGGCGATATCGGTAAACCTTCCCTCACGCCCCTCGATGCGCAGATCGGTAAAACGGCTTTTCAATCGGTCGAGGGCGGGCGCCAGATACCATGGCGCGATGTCCTCGAAACACCCCAGCACGAAGGGCGTCGCAGCCGCATCCTCCTGTTCGATCCGGCTGGCCAGTTCCAGCACCCCCCGCGCCTTGGCGAGAACGCGGTGGCCGAACGGTGTGATCTCGATCGCGGCGCCCTTCCCGCGCAGGAAGATGGGCTGGCCCAGTCGCCGTTCTACCCGGGTGATGGCAACGGACAAAGACGGCTGCGACACGTGCAACAGCTGGGCCGCGCGGGTCAGGCTTTTCGTATCGGCGACCCCGACGAGGTATTCGTATTGGCGCAGAGTTATATATAGCATCACACTAATAATATTATCGTTAGATATTATTAGACGTTAAATCCTACCTCCCGTATCACCGGTGGCAAAGGAGGATCCAGCCCATGCATGCACTTCTCAGTCAGGACCACATCGACAGTTTCCAGCGCGACGGCGTCGTTCTGATCAAGGGCCTGTTCGCCGATCACGTGGATACCATCCGCAACGGGATAGAGCGGAACATGCACGACCCCGGCCCCTATGCGGCCGAGAACCTGAAAGAAGGCGAAGGCGGGCGGTTCTTCGACGATTACTGCAACTGGACCCGCATCCCCGAGTTCGAGGAGGTGATCCGCAATTCCCCCGCCGCCGAGGTCGCCGCCGATCTGATGCAATCGAACCGCGTGCAGGTTTTCCATGATCACGTGCTGGTCAAGGAACCGGGCACCTCGAAGGCGACGCCGTGGCATCAGGACGGGCCCTATTACTTCGTGGAGGGCAGGCAGAACGTCAGCTTCTGGTCGCCGATGGACCCGGTCAAGGGCGCGAGCCTGCGCTGCGTCGCGGGAAGCCACGCGTGGGAAAAGCCGGTACTGCCGACCCGCTGGCTGGCGGAGACGAGCTTTTACCCGAACGAGGACGATTACATGGCCGTGCCCGACCCCGATGCCGAAGGCATGGAGGTCAAGGAGTGGGAGATGGAGCCGGGCGATGCCGTCGCCTTTCACTATGGCACGCTGCACGGCGCCCGGGGCAATACCACCGAAACGCGCCGCCGCGCCTTTTCGCTGCGCCTGCTTGGCGATGACGCGCGGTACGTGGAACGCCCGGGCCCGACATCCCCACCGTTTCCGGGCCATGACATGACGCCGGGGCAGGTTTTGCGCGAAGACTGGTTTCCGGTTATCTATCAACGCTAGGTTAGCCCGGGTTTCGAACACTAGGTTCCGCAGCCCGGGCTTCCCCGGAAATCCGAAGGTGCATCGCCCTGTCGCGCATGCGCCATCATAGAAAGGCACCTTCGATGACGCAGCCACAGCAAACGTCGTCGCTGGTGTCGATCGTGACGATCCTGATCTGTGCCGCCTTGCTCTTTGCCGGGAACGGGCTGTTTCAGACCCTGTTGCCCATCCGGGCGGGGCAGGAAGGATATTCCGCCGCGCTGATCGGTTTGTTGGGCACCGCCTATTTCGGGGGCTTCACCCTTGGGTGTTTCATCGGGCCCAAGCTGATCCGCGCGGTGGGGCATGTACGCGTTTTTGCCGGATTGACCGCCTTGCTCACCGCGACCATCCTCGCGTTCCCGCTCTATATCGATCCGCTGATCTGGGGCCTGCTGCGGGTGGTGAGCGGGGCCTGTCTGGCGGTCTTGTACATCGTGGCCGAAAGCTGGCTGAACGATGCCTCCTCCAACACCAACCGGGGGCGCATTCTGTCGGCCTATATCGTGGTCAGCAATATCGTGACGATGATCGGACAACTGCTGGTCAACGCGTCGGACACGCTGGAAGTCACGCTTTTTCTGATCGTGGCGATCCTGATCTGCCTCTCCATCGTCCCGCTGAGCCTTACGCCCACCCCGGCCCCGACGCCTGTGCCTTCGGCCCGGCTCGACCTGCGCAAGCTTTACGCGGTGTCGCCGGTCGGGGCGGTCGGGTGTTTTC
>NZ_LWGH01000578.1:0-2322 GCF_001635395.1 Sulfitobacter sp. HI0129
GGATACGGTGCCATTCACATCTTTGAACAACTCGTGCAGGTACCGCTTTGAAATCCCGCAAAGGTCGGCAATCATGTCCGGTGACAGGTTCGGGTTCGTCAGGTTGTCACGAATGACCTGTTCGACCCGCCGTAAATGGGCTGTCCGGACCGACGATCCCGCACCGGGATCTTCGGCCCCGACTTCTTCCAGCGATAGGGCCAGAAGTTCCAGCAGATGCCGTGTCAGCACCGAACTGCTTCGGTAATCTGTCGACATTTCCTGATCGTGTACCCCTTGTACCATCGACGAAAATAGTGCCCCCATGCCGGAATACCCGTTCAGCACCTTGGCGCAAAAGCGGTCAGGATCATGGATACGATCCGCAAGGGCCTGACGCCCGACCTTCATGACATATAGATCGGCGCAGCTTTCATATGAAAACCGGTAGGGCTCGTCGCCGCGTTCCAGAATAAATCCGCCCGGATCGCAGCGGACCTCTTTGCCCAGCTGCCGGAACACGACGGGGCTCTTGAGGGGAATCGTGACCAGATACTCTTCTTCCGTGGCGGACTTGATATGGTGGGGACGACGCTCGAACTGCAGGGGTTCTGTTGACAGGCGAGAGACCGAGATTTGCCCCATCTCGCGGCGTGATAACCGGCCCCGAAACGTTTCCGGCGAGCGGAAGCTCAAGTGCAAAGGGAAATAGGTTTCGGCAATGATCGAACTCCACGCTGCGGCACGATGTGGCGCTGCTGCGTTGTCCGTAGAATATTGCTCCAACGTCATGACCAACCTCCCCTGTTTGCCTTGACTATAAGGAAGGCTAGGGAAGGAAGGCTAGGGGCCGAAACCCCATGTGTCAAGCGTTTTCACGGGCTTTGACGCCCAAGTGCACGGATTCGCAAATCATTGCGCACCCATCGTCAAGACGAAGCGCGATTCCGCAGGCAGGCTGCATCCAACAACAACGATAATGCCGTTTCGGGCGGCGCGCTGACAGGGAGATTCCCCCGGATTCCGGGGCCTCTACAGCTTTGTCCGGACGGTGTGTAACAGCCTCGGAGGACCTTATGGCTACACCTACCGTCGACCCCATCACGCTGTCCGTGGTGCGTGGTGTTCTGGAAACCACGCAGCGCGAAATGACGCTGGCTCTGGAAAAAACCGCGCGCAGTTCCGTGTTCAATCTGGCGCATGACTATTCCACGGCCCTGTTCAACCACACGCCGGAAATGATCCTGCAAGGGCAGGATATTCCGATCCACCTTGGTTCGCTTATTCCGGCGATGAAGGCCGTCGCTGGTTTCTTTGAAGGCGACATCAACGAAGGCGATCTGATCCTGCATAACGACCCCGATTATGCGGGTAGCCACATCATTGATACCTGCATGTACTACCCCGTTTTCTATCAGGGCGAGCTGGTGTTCTGGACCGTGTGCAAGGGCCACCTGACCGACATTGGTGGTCCGGTGCCCGCAGGTTATAACCCCGAAGCCAAAGAGATTTTTGCCGAAGGTCTGCGCATTCCCCCCGTGAAAATCTGGGACAAGGGCAAGCCGCGTCACGACGTGCTGAACATGCTGCTGACCAACATGCGCGCGCGCCGCGACCAAGAGGGGGATTTCAACGCCCTGATCGGCGCCTGTCAGGTCGGCGCCCGCAATCTGGTCGCGCTGATGGACAAATACGGCAAGGATACCGTTCAGGATTGCATCGAAGTGCTGTTGAGCATGGCCAACAAGCACATGGACAAACTGATTTCGCAGGTTCCGGATGGCACCTATACCGGAACGGCCGTTCTTGAGGATGCGGGCCACGGATTCGGTGATTTCGACATCACCGCGACCGTCACGATCAAGGGCGAAACCTGCCATATCGAGATCGCAAGCCCGCCACAGATCCCGTATTTCATCAACTCCTACGAGGGCAACAGCTACTCGGGTGTTTACCTCGGCCTGATGATGTTTGCGCAATTGCCGCCACCCTATAACGAGGGGCTGTATCGCAACGTGACGGTGAACATGGGGCCCAAAGGGACGCTGTGTAACGCGAAATCCCCCGCACCGCACATGAACTGTACCACCACGCCGATGGAAACCCTGACCGATGCTGTTCGTCTGGCATTCGAACAGGCCGCACCGGACAAGGTTTCGGCCAGTTGGGGACATGCCAACGGCTGTAACATCGCCGGTTGGGACGACCGTCACGACGAAGAATACGTGACCATGGTTCTGGCCTCGGTCATTTCGGGGGCAGGGGCTACGGCCACGCAGGACGGCTGGCACGTGCGCGGACCGCTGTGCTGTTTCGGGGCCCTGACCTCGGGCGATATCGAGA